>SFHY01000019.1 GCA_004556255.1 Lactobacillus delbrueckii | reverse complement strand
GAGCATCCAGTTAATTTGGTTAACAGTCAAAAGACCTGAGTCTAGCTTAACGTAGTCGTCGCCTTCAGCAGCGCCAACCTTGGCAGCTGCCTTGTCCAGCCATTCTGGGTCATTCTTGTCCAAGCCATCAACAGTGTAACGGCTGTGGCCAGTAGCTTCAAAGTCTTCCTTCAAGTATTCTTCAGGATTCATGTCCTGCAACCATTTTGGTTCTGCCATAATTCAGTCTCCTTAAATTCTTGCAACAAACTATTTTCTTTGTTTTCTTACTTACACTCTCCATTGTATCCTGTAAGCACTTACTTTGCAAGAGCAATATATCATATTTCTTATATGTACAAAAATAGATATTTAACTTTTACTAAATCAAAAAGTTATTCAACATATATTTTACTGTATAAAAGCAACAAAAAAGCCAGCTTAGGCTGGCTTAACTTTGTCTAAAACAATAATCTGGTCGAACATGGCCTTTTCCACGTCCGAAATCTTGTGGGCAACTTCGATCACCGCTACCTTCGGGTTACCCAATAAGGTCTCATGGATCTCCAAAGACAGGCGGGGATCCAGGGCACTGGTGGCTTCATCAGCCAGCAGGATCGGCCGGCCGGACAAGAGGGCCCGGGCAATTTCCACCCGCTGGATCTGCCCGCCGGAGAGGTTGTTGCCGTTCTCCCCGACTGGATAGTCCAGGCCGTTTTCCTGGATCAGGTCATCCAGGCCCGCTTCATGGCAGGCCATGAGCAGCTGTTCTTCATCTACCTGCCGGCCCAGAGTCACATTAAAGCGGAGGGTGTCGTCAAACATAAATGGCTTCTGGTTGACGTAGGAATAGAAGTTGTGGGCCTTGTACCAGTCCCCCGTTACTTCTTCGCCGTTGATCAAAATTTCCCCGTGGCTTGGCTTGTAGATCCCCAGCATGAGGCGCAGAAGGGTGGTCTTCCCCCAGCCAGATGGTGCCATCAAGAGAATTTTTTCCCCAGGCTTAACCTTGATGTTCACGTGTGCAAAAATCTGCCGCTTGCTGTGCTTGGTCACATAAGCCACGTCCTTGATTTCCATGCCGTCGAAGTGGTCGACCGGGTAATTGTCGCCTTTTTGCACGTAGTTGAGGGCCCGCTGGGTTCTCTGCCACATCGGCACGGTTGACTTGACCTGGTTGAATTCGTTAAACAAGGTGACCACCGGGCTGATGAAGTTGATGGCCAAGTCGACCATCATGACCAGGGTCCCAACCGCCAGCCGCCCCTGCATCATCATGATCCCGCCGATCGTGCTGGGAATGATGAAGCAGAAAAGTTCAGCTGCTGAGTAGATCAATTCCAGGGCCCAGGCCTGGGTCAAGGTCATGTTCCGAAGGGCCGTTTCCATGTCCCCGGCAGCGCCCACCGCCCGCTTGACGATATTAGTGCGGACGTTGTAGAGGCGGGCTGACTGGGCCCCGTTCAAGCTGTCAGACACGTATTGGGTGTAGACAGCGTTCTTCTGGGTCCAAATCCGGGACTTCTTGGTGATGATCTTGCTGGTAATCATCTGCACGCCGGCCGGAGCCAGAGTCGCCACGATAAAGACCAGGGTCATTTCCCAGGAGTTATAAAAAGCAAAAGCCAAAGAGCCCACGAAGGTCAAGGATTGGTAGATGATGTCCAGCTGGGCCGTGACCCGGTTGGTTTCGATCTGCTTTAAGTCGTTGGTCATGAAACTCAGCCCGTCCTTAGTGTCCAGGCTGTTTTGGTCGATCAGGTAGCGGAGGTTGGCCTCTTTCAAGGTCATGTTCACGCTTCTGATAATGTTCATTTTGGTCGTTTCATAGAAAAAATTGCTGGCCATGAACAAAAGCTGGCCCCCGGCTGTCAAGGCCGCGAAGCCGACCAGGCGGCCGTAATCAGCCTTGCCGGAAGAGGCAATGTTCAGCATGACCTTGAGCATGTAGGCCACGAACAAAACATTGCAGGCCTTGATGGCGGCCAGGAAGCTGAACAGGGCTACCTGGCTTTTCCGTGCGTATTTGAGACTCATGGATAATCCCTCTCTTTCATAAACATTATAGCAATCTTTCCTATTTTTGCCGCCAGCATTGATATAATTAAGATAATCCTAAGAAAGTAAAATCTTGCTAAAGAGCTTTTCCATAAAGTCATTTATAGTTTTTAAAAAGAAAAGAGAAAAAATGAAATTAGTTGAACTGCATACCAAAGCCGACCAATTATCCGCCAGCTACTATCTGGGCTACCTGGTCTACCAAAGCGCGGACGCGACCACCCTCATCAGCCTGGACGACGACGCCAATGCCGGCGGGGTCTTGGTCATCAATAACCAGGACATCCTGGCCAGCGTCGACGAATCCCCCAGCCTGGCCTACTGCCAGCGCCTGATCGATGAAGGCAAGTCAACCGACCCCTTCGCCCTCATGCCCCTCAACCAGGAGCTCCTGAAGACGCCTTTGACCAGCCTTAGCGCGGCCAGCCAAGCCGCACTGGAGAAGGACCTGGTCGTCAATATCACCTTAACCAGCGGGATCGTCTACACCGGCATTATCGCCTTAGCCGGTCCAACCGAAATCCAGCTGAAGCAGATCGGGGACGACTACGAGCTGGACCCTCTCTGCCTGGTCATCCCCCTGTCTGCCATCTCCAGCCTGGAATTAAACGCTCCTTTAAACAAGCTCTGGAAAAAGTACCAGGCGGTTAAAGAGCAGTTTGCCGGCCAAAATCCTTACGGCTTAGTTGAACTTTACCTGGACTGGCTGGATGACGCCCGCTTTGGCAGCTGCCTTTTGGGCCGGGTCCTGGACCAAAGTGACCAGTTCCTGCTTTTTGAAAGCCTGAATGACTATGGGCAGTTAGAATCCATCTGCCTGGTCAACAGAGAAGACGTGGTTCATGAATCAGTAAATTCCGCGGCCATCGACTTCTCCAGCTTCCTGGTGGCCTACAACCAGAAAAATGAAATTTTTGATCCGGGCCACTTGAGCAAATTAGCCCAGTCCTTAGACCATGTCCCAACTGCCCGGGAAGTGATTGAAAAAGCCGGCAAGCAATTGGTCAGCGTTGACGACTACGAATTAGCCGGGGAAAACCTGGGCTACGTGACCGCGGTAGACGAAGCAGGTTTCACCATTGAGGACCCAGAAAGCGGGCAGGAAGTCAGCCACCTTTTTGAAAACGTCTGCGCCTTGGACTTGGCCAGCACCGAACTGGAAAAAATGCGGGAATTCCTGGCAGCCCAAAACCAGTAGGCAAATAAGGCATATAATATATAAAGGCACATACTGAACTAGATAGTTATAGTTAGGAGATTTTTCCAATGAAACAAGGAACGACGATTTTGACTTTGGACAATGGCTACCATCTTTGGACCAA
This sequence comes from Lactobacillus delbrueckii, assembly GCA_004556255.1. Taxonomy (GTDB): domain Bacteria; phylum Bacillota; class Bacilli; order Lactobacillales; family Lactobacillaceae; genus Lactobacillus; species Lactobacillus delbrueckii_B. The sequence continues at coordinate 11,398 of SFHY01000019.1, read as the reverse complement.
CACCCAAGGGACAGGCGACATCCACCTGCTCTGCCTGCACGGGGGCCCGGGCGGCAACCACGAATACTGGGAAGACACGGCTGAACAATTAAAGAAGCAGGGCTTGAACGTCCAGGTCCACATGTACGACCAGCTGGGCTCCCTTTACTCTGACCAGCCGGACTACAGCGACCCAAAGATCGCGGACAAGTACCTGACTTACGAATACTTCCTGGACGAAGTTGAAGAAGTCCGGCAAAAGCTGGGTATCGATAATTTCTACTTGATCGGGCAAAGCTGGGGCGGCCTTTTGGTCCAGGAATACGCGGTTAAGTACGGTGACCACTTGAAGGGGGCCATCATCTCCTCCATGGTTGACGACATCGACGAATACGTGGCCGCGGTCAACCGCCGCCGGCAAGAAGTCCTGCCGCAGACCGAAATCGACTTCATGCACGAATGCGAAGCAAAGAACGATTACGCCAACCAGCGCTACCAAGACGACGTGCAGATTCTGAACATCAACTTTGTTGACCGCAAGCAGCCTTCCAAGCTCTACCACCTGGGCAACCTGGGCGGCACGGCTGTCTACAACGCCTTCCAGGGCGACAACGAATTCGTCATTACGGGCAAGCTGAAGGACTGGCACTTCAGAAGCGAACTGCCAAAGATCAAGGTGCCAACCCTACTGACTTTTGGCGAAGTGGAAACCATGCCCCTGGAAACGGCCAGAACGATGCAGAAGCTGATTCCTAACTCCCGCCTGGTCACTACTCCTGACGGCGGTCACCACCACATGGTCGACAACCCGGATGTCTACTACAAGCACCTGGCTGACTTCATCAAGGAAGTTGAAGCCGGCACTTTCCAAGGCGAATAAGATTATGAAGTCCTCATTTTTGGGGGCTTTTTTTGTAAAAGAAATCTTAACCTTTGGTAAAAGATCCATGTTGGCAAAAGCATCTGCCTTTAGCTTTTGCCCTTTTTCAAGTAAAATAGGCTAAGACCAATCAGAAGCATTTAGGAGGCAAAAATTTGACAATCGGTAAAGAACTACAGAAACAGCGCCGCGCCAAGCAGCTCAGCCTGGAAGCCGTTAGTCAAACCCTGCAGGTCGACCAGGCGACTCTGCAAAAGATTGAAGCCGATGATTTTCAAGGCTTAAACCCGGTCCTGGTCAGAAGCTGCATCCGGCAATACGCCAGCCTGCTGGGCTTAGACGGAGCAAAGCTCTTAGACCAGTTTACTGAGCCTGCTGACGCCGGCAAGGACATTCCGGCTGCTAATGCCCAAGCCGCTAAGCCAGCCATTCCAGTTAAAGAGAAGGTAACTGAAGTCCGGGCCGCTAATCCGGCGCCAGTTAAGGAGGCCAGCTCGGCTGGCAAGGCCAAGGAAATTTTGGACAAGAGCAAGGTTCCACATGGCTTCAAGGCAATTTTTAAATTCTTTGACGCCATCAACTTGGACAAGCTCTTAAAGATCGGGATCTGGGTCATCTTAGGCCTGGCCGTGGTTGGGTCCGTAGCCGGCGGCTTCGGTGCCCTGGCTTCTAAGACCACCAGCATTTCCCGCTCATCCAGCTCTTCCAGCTCCTTGTCATCATCTTCTTCATCATCTAAGCCGGAGCAAGATGATTCCGCTAAGCCTGATGAAAACAAGCCAAGCCATGATGACCAGCAGAGCCAAAGCCAAAGCCAAAGTGAAGAGAAGCAGGCAAATTCTTCCAGCCAAGAGCAGAGCCAGGCAAGCTCTGCAAGTTCTGCCAGCTCCTCTAGCCAGGAACAGAGCAGCCAGGAAGCTTCCTCTAGCAGCCAGTCAAGCACTGACACGACGACTGATACAAACGAATAAAGTGCATGCAAAAAGCGCCCGGACAACCGGACGCTTTTTCTATGCCATCTTATTAATTTGGTCAGCCAGGACATCAGCCAGCCAGGAGATCCCTTTTTCGCTGTAGTGGAGGCCGTCTGCAATCATGAAGGAAGGCAGGTTCTTCAGCTTTTCCATCTTGTGGGTCAGGTCGAAGAAGAAGGAGTTGGTCTTGCCGGCGTCTCTTTGCGCGATGTCGACGTACTCGTCCAGCTTCTCCAGGGAGTAGGCCGCGGCCATTTCCGGGTTCGTCAAATCCGGCATGGACGGAGCTAAAACCAGAGTATCGCTGGCCCCGGTTACCTTCTGGGCCTGCTTGATCAAGCTTTCCAGCCCTTCCTGGTAGTCATAGGCGCTGCAGCCCCAGCTGGCGGCGTCGTTAGTCCCGTACTCCACGACCAAAATGTCACAGGCCGGCAGACTGCCGACTCTGGGCAGGACGTCTTGGGCGCAGGCACCACTGACTGAGATGTTCACGACCTCGTAAGCGTCTCCCAGCCGCTTGGCCAAGGCCTTGGTCAAACGGTCGGTATCCTTTTGCCCGTCATACGCGTTAAAAATTGAATCGCCAAAAAGCACAACTTTCTTCATCTGTTTCACCCATTTCTTTGAAAAATGAAGCTGGCATTTGCCAGTTTCTCCTGCTTTTTCTCCTGCTTTTTCTCCTGCTTTTTCTACTATAATAGATAAAGAATGAGAAAAGGACAAGTAAAAAGAATGCGAAACTATACTGAATTCAGCCGGCAAGCCTGGGCGGCTTTAACCCCCAAGACTGAGCTGGCGGTGACCAGTGAAGAGCTGGCCAAGGTCAAGTCTTTGGGCGACCAGCTGGACGTCAAGGACGTCGATGAAATCTACCAGACCCTGCTGAACTATATCCACCTGGCCTACCAGGCCAAGCAGGCGACAGCCGCTAAGAAGGCAGAATTTTTGCACCTGCCGGAAAGCAAGGTGCCTTATATTATCGGCATTTCCGGCTCAGTTGCCGTAGGCAAGTCCACAACTGCCCGCCTTTTGCAGCTGCTCTTGACCCGGTATTACCCGGACTTAAAGACCCAGATGATGACCACTGACGGTTTCATCTACCCCAACCAGGAGCTGGAGAAGCGGAAGCTGATGCCCAGGAAGGGTTTCCCGGAAAGCTACAACATGCAGATGCTCAGAGACTTCCTCCAGGACGTAGTCAGCGGGAAAAATGACGTCGTTTATCCCCTGTATTCCCAGGAATTAAGCGACATCGTCCCGGGCCGCTATGGCCATGTGGAAAAGCCCGACATCTTGATCATTGAAGGGATCAACACCCTGCAGCTGCCGGAAAGCGGCCAGTTGGTAACCAGCGACTTTTTTGACTTTTCAATTTATATCGATGCTGAAGAAGATCTGATTGAAAAGTGGTATATGCAGCGCTTCAAGAAGATCATGAAAATGAAGAAGAATGACCCAAGCAACTTCTACTACAAGCTGGCCAACGGGCCGGAAGACGAGGCCCTGCGCCTGGCGGAAGAAACCTGGCAGATGGTCAACCTGGTCAACCTCCGCCAGTACATCGCCCCGACCAAGGAGCGGGCCAACTTGATCCTGCATAAGGTTGAAGGGCACTTGATTGACAAAATTTACCTTCGCGGCTTTTAAGTCAATGGTATAATGAAGAACAGTGATAAAAAATTTATTAGGGAGATTTTTTTATGCAAGCAATTGAATTGAAAAAAGGCATGATTTTTGACGATGGCGGCAAGCTGATGCTGGTTATGGCAGCTAACCACCACAAGCCAGGCAAGGGCAACACCGTTATGCAGATGGACCTGCGTGACGTCCGGGCCGGCAGCGTGATCCACAAGACCATGCGGCCAAGTGAAAAGATCGAGCTGGTCGAAGTCGTCAAGAAGAATGCCCAATACCTGTACGCTGAAGGCGACAGCTACAACTTCATGGACACGGAAACCTACGAACAATACGCTATTTCCGGCGACCAGCTGGGTGACGACGTCAAGTACCTGATGCCAAACATTGAAGTTATCCTGGAATTCACTGAAGACGGGGAACTTTTGGCCGTGCAATTGCCATCAACTGTTAACATGAAGGTTGTAGAAACCCAGCCAGGCATCAAGGGGGCAACCGCTGCTTCCGGCGGCAAGCCAGCTACGATGGAAACCGGCCTGGTTGTCACTGTACCGGACTTCATCAACGAAGGCGACGAACTGGTCATCAACACCCTGGAAGGGACTTACAAGGGCCGGGCTTAAGGCCAAAAACAGTAAACGAAAAGCGCTCGATTGCTCGGGCGCTTTTTGCGTGCACTTTATTCTATTTTGCTTTAATCAACCTTGCCCAAGTAATTTGACTTTTGTCCGAACCACTTCTGGTTGATCTTGGTCAAAGTCCCGTCGGCCTGCAGCTCCGCCAGGGCCTGGTTGATCTTCTTTTTCAAGGTCTTATCGCCCTTCCGCATCCCTACCGCGAACAAGTCCTCTGGTACCTCTTTGTTCAAGATGACCTGGTAAGACTTTGAGTCTGCCTCGTGCTGGATGTAGTATTCCGCGTAGGTTTCATCCAGGAGGATCCCCTTGATTCTGCCGGCATTGAGATCCAGGAAGGCTGACGGAATAGTGTCATAAAGGACCTTGCTCTTCGGCTTAATGACCTTTTGGCTGCCATCCAGCCAGATCTGGGCGGTTGACCCGCTCTGGGCCCCGACCGCCTGCCCCTTCATCTGGGCAAAAGACTTGATTCCGCTGGACTTCTTCACGACCAAAACCTGCCGGTTGCGCAAGTAGCTACGGCTGAAGGCAACTTTTTTCTTCCGCTGGCTGGTCACGCTGTAGCCGTTCCAAAGGACGTCGATCGTCCCGTTTCTCAGCTCCGTTTCCTTCATGGACCAGTCGATGGTCTGGAAGTCCGCCTTAAGGCCCAGCTTCTTGCACACGGCCTTGGCTAAGTCGACATCGTAGCCGACCAGCTGCCCGTTTTTTTGCCTGAAGTCCATGGGCACGAAGGTGTCGTCTAAGCCGATTACCAGGCTGCCCCGCTTTTTAATCTTGGCCCAGGTGTCTTTTTGGTTGGCTTCTTTAGTTAAATTGCTGCAGGCTGTCGTCAAAAAGCAAGACAAGACCAGGCCCAGCAGCAGGATTCTCTTAAACCATTTCATCTGCCCGTCACTATCCTTCCAGCGGCTTAACTTCCAGGACCTGGTCGGCCACCTTTTTGGCAAAGTCCATGTCGTGGGTGATGATCAATTGGGTCAAGCCCGATTCCTTCAAGCTCAAGATGAGGTCAGCCACCTGATCCCGCAAGGCCGGGTCCAGTGCACTGGTCGGTTCATCGTAGCAGAGCATCTTCGGCTGCATGGCCAAAGCCCGGGCGATGGCTACCCGCTGCTTTTGCCCGCCGGAGAGCTGGTAAGGGTAAAGGCTGCCCTTGTCCGCCATCTGCAACTTCGCCAAAAGCTCCTTGGCCTTGGCTTCCGCTGTTGCCTTGTCTTCTTTTAGCGCCAGCTGGGGAGCCAAAGTGATGTTTTCCAAAACTGACATGTTGGGGAAAAGGTTAAAGTCCTGGAAGACCACGCCCACGGCGCCCCGCTCTTCCTGACTAAGGTCGTATTCTTCCCCGTCCAGGTTCATGCTGCCCGCGTCAGCTCTTTCAAGGCCGGCCACGATTCTGAGAAGGGTCGTCTTCCCGGCCCCGGAAGGACCAACCACCGTGAGGATTTCCCCGTCCTTCAGGCTGAAGTTCATATTTTGCAAAATCTGCCGGTTGCCAAAAGACTTGGCTAAGTTTTTTACTTCAAGCATGTTTAGTCCTCCTATCTGTAGTATGAGTAGTGCTTTTCCAGCTGCCGCAAAAGCAAAGTGCACAGGCCGATCAAAAGTAGGTAGATGACTGCCACTAAAACCAGCGGCACTAAAGTCACGTCCCGAGCCGTAGCCAGGTTGCCGGCTCTGAGCAGGTCGCCCAGACCGATCACGTAGACCAGGGAGGAGTCCTTGACCAGGTTGATCACTTCATTGCCGATTGAGGGCAGGACGATTTTTATTACCTGGGGAATAACGATCTTTCTAAGGGTCTGCCCGTAAGTCAATTGCAGGACCTTGGCTGCCTCAAACTGTCCCCGGTCGATGGCCTGGTTGCCGCCCCGGAAGATTTCAGCGAAGTAGGCCGTGTAGTTCAGGACGAAGGCTACTAATGCCGCCATATAGCGGGGGAAGGTCAAGCCGACGATCGGCAGGCCGTAGAAAACAAAGATCAGCTGCAGCAAAAGCGGGGTCCCCCGCATCAGCCAAACGTAGAAGTTGAGCAGCCACTTCAAGGGGGCAAAGCGGCTGCTTAAGCCGAAGGAGACCAGGATCCCCAAAGGCAGGGAGAAGATCAAAGTTTCAAAAAAGATTTGCAAGGTCATCCCCGCCCCGCTAAAAAGGGAGGGAAGTATTTCCATAACGTATTTCATTCGTTTTACCCGCTTCCTAGAAAAAAGAAAATAAAAAAGTCCTCCCGGCCCCGAAGGGCCAAGAGGACGCGTCAGCGTGATTCCACCTCGTGTTCACCGGTCCCTCGCGGCAACCGGCCTCACCAGCTTGAAAAAGCCTTCAAGCTGCAGCAGTAACGGGCTGACCCGGAAGGAGCTACTAAGCCTTCACCCCTCCTGCTCACAGACGTGTGTTCAGCCAGCCCTCGCTCCCCTTTCCACCAGCGGGAAGTCTCTATTTGTCCAGGCAGGCCTACTTCTTCTGTTCATCGCGTGAAATATAACCGACTCTAAGTCTGTTTTTAGTAATATTAAGCTAATATTAAAAAGCCGTCAAGCCTTTCTTTTACTTTTTTGCAAAAGTTGCTTCATTAGTTGGCAAAAGCGGACTCTTTTCACCAGCGTAAACCAGGTCCAGCTTGTACATGGCCCGGGAAGCGATCGTGTAGACCAGCTGGGTCTCGTCTTCTTCATGGTAGGTCGCTTTAGAGGCATCCCACATGATTACGGCGTCAAATTCCAGCCCCTTGGCCAGGTAGGACGGCAAAACAAGGTTCCCTTCCACCAGGCGCTGGTTGGCACTGGAGATAAGGTGGACCCCCTCAAGCTGGTTAGCCAGCTTTTTAGCCGCCTCCAGGTCCTTAGTGATGATGGCAGTCGTCAGCTTTTGAGCATCGTTTTCTGCTAAGGCTGCTTTCAAAGCCGCTAAAGCGCCAGCTTCATCACTTCTGCCCCAGACTTGCGGCAAAGGCCCCTGCCGGTTGAAGCTTTCGATTTTTTCACCATGGCGGAGGATCTGCTTGGTATAGTCAGTCAGCTGCTTGGTTGACCGGTAGGACTTGGTCAACTGAACCACCTTGGTCTTTTCCGGGTCAAAGAGGCCGGAGATCTGCTTCAAGAGGCTGCTGCTCTCGTCCTTGGTAAAAATCGCCTGATTCAAGTCGCCCAGCATGGTGAACCTGGCCCGGGGGAAGTTATAGCGCAGATAGGCCAGCTGGAAGGCTGAGTAGTCCTGGATTTCGTCGATAAAGCAGTAGCGCATTTCCAGGTTGGTCTGGCGGGCAATGATCTGGTCATACAGATACAGGTAGGCTGAAGCATCCCGGAGGTCAATTTCTTGTTCCTTGAACTTAGCCTTGACTTCTTCAACGTGGGCCAGCCATTCTTCTTCGCTGATCCCGTACTTGGCCAGGTCCGTCATCTTCGGCACGGCCCTCAAAAAGGCCAGATACTGGCCCCGCAGGTTCAAGAAGCCGTTGTGGTTGATCCGGCGGGCAACTTTAGCCAGGTGCTTGATGACGATCTTTTTGCCCAGGAAGGCCCGTTCAGCTTTTTCTGAAGAGAATTCCTGGTCCGGCCGGTCATACATGTCCAGCATCTGCTCATGGCTGAGCCCTTCGATTTCCCGGCTGACCCAGACCTTGCGGGCTTCACTGGTCACCCGTTTGTTCAAGCGGTGGATCAGTTCCTCGCGGGTGGCGTCAATCCGGTTGCCCAGCTTATAGTTTTTATTGAAGGAGTAGTAGAGTTCCTTGATTTCTTCCTTGCTGAAAAATGGCTTCTTTTTGGTCCGGAAATAGATATTGCGGAAAATCATGCCGGACCGGTTCAGGTGCTGGCCATAGCGGGTAGCCAGCTTGTAGAAGGCCAGCGAATCCTTGAAGCGGCCGATGGCCGTGTCAGCCTGCCGGTCTTCAAACTGGTCAAAGAGGTTCTGCACCTTCATCTTCGGCAAGCGGCGGGCGATGAACTGCCAGTAAGTCATCTGGACCATGTTCTGCTCGCCCATTTCCGGCAGGACGTTTTCGATGTAGTCGTTAAAGAGCTGGTTGGGACTGAACATGATCACGTTCCCGCTCTTGAGGTTGCCCCGGTAGCGGTACAAGAGGAAGGCGATCCGCTGCAGGATGGCACTGGTCTTGCCAGACCCGGCTGCCCCTTGGACAAAGAGCAGGTCGCTGGTCGTGTCCCGGATGATCTTGTTTTGCTCCTTTTGGATGGTCTTGACGATGGACTTCATCTGGATGGAGGACTTTTCTGACAAAACTTCCATCAGCATCTGGTCGCCGATGGTTTCGTCAGTATCGAACATGTTGATGATGGTTCCGTCTTCGATCATGAACTGCCGCTTCTTGCTCATGTCGACTTCAACCGGCCCTTCCGGTGAGTAGTAGGTTACCTTGCCGATCTTGCCATCGTAGTAGATTGAGGAGATCGGGGCCCGCCAGTCGTAGATCAAAAGCTCATTGTGCTCGTCCATGAAGGAGGCCAGGCCGATGTAGATGCTTTCCGGCTCTTCGCCAGCCTCCTCAAAGTCGACCCGGGCGAAGTAAGGATGGACATGCAGCCGCTTTAAAGTGGCCAGTTCGCGGGCGTTGACCTGCCAGGCATTGTCGCGTTCTTTGAGCATTTGCTGCTGCTGCTGAATCGACAGGGCCGTGTCCATTGAGGTCGAGTAGTCGTCAAAGTCCAGGCGAATATCATCATAGAAGTGGGCGCTGATGTTGCGGGCTTCGGCCTTGTCTTTGGCTATAGCCCTTTGCAGCTGGTCCCCCTTTTGATCAATCTTTTGCAGGACCTGGTCCAGGTGGGCTTGTTCTGCTTTGCGGTCTGAGTTTTCTACCATGTAATATATGCACCTTTTCTAAAAAATAAACTCCAACAGCTTTTCTTTGAAAAAACTTGCCTAATATTCTACCATTTTTCAGCTTAAAACTAAAGCCAGACCTCCTTAGGAAAAGCTTAAGCAGTTTCAGCGGCCTTTTTGCTAGGAAAAAGAGCTGGCAAATCTTATAATAATTAGCGCAAAGGAGAAAATTGATGCGACGATTTTTTAATTTCATCAAGAACCTACTCATCTTAGCGATCATGGCCGCGGCCGTGGTCAACTACCATGAGCAAATACAGAATTTCCTGCTGGAAGCAGCGGGCACGGCCAGCACTTACCTGGAGCAGAAAGGCTTAAAGAGCAAGACTCTGGACTTAAGCGGCAGCGTCGTTGCTGAAAGCAATAAGAAGGTCACCAAGAACACGACCGGCTACCGCTGGCCAAAGGCGAAGGCCAAGGTCTACATCGGGGTCAAGCAAACCGACCTCTACAACGCCACGGTCAATGCCATGGCAGCCTGGAACCAGACGGGGGCTTTTACCTTTAAACAGACTAAAAACAAGAAGAACGCCCAGATCGTGGTCGTGGCCAACTCCAAGAACAACGGGGCGGCGGGCCTGACTACCTACAAGTATCTCAGCCACACCAACCGGCTCTACTCAGCCCAGGTGGCTCTGAACACTTACTACCTGGAAAACGACTATTACAACTACACGCAGGCCAGAATCGTCAACACGGTTGAACACGAATTAGGCCACGCGATCGGCTTAGACCACCGGACAGGGGTTACCGTCATGTACCCGACCGGGTCCATCTACACGATCCAGCCAAAGGACGTCAAGCTGGTTAAGAAGATTTACAAGAGCAAGTCATAAGGCAAGTTAGAAAATGAAACGGATTTATCTGGTTAGACACGGGAAAACTTTTATCAACAAGTACAACAAGATGCAGGGCTGGTGCGACACCCCCTTGACTAACGAAGGCCGGGAAGGCGCTGAAAAGGCCGCTGAGGCCTTGCAGGATCTTCCTTTGGACATTGCCCTGTCTAGCAACACTTTGCGGGCCAGCGAGACCTGCGAAATCATCATGGAGAAGAACTGCAACAGGGACCTGCTCCAGCACCTGGCCTACCCTTACTTCAGAGAGCACTTTTACGGCTACTTTGAGGGGATGGACAATGACGTGGCCTGGCGGATGGTCGGCGCGGCCCATGGCTTTTCTAACGCCGCTGATTTGGCGGAAAACGCGACTTGCGACCAGATCGCTAACTGGACCAAGGAAGCTGACCCCTACCATGACGCTGAAAACAGCAAGGAATTTTGGGCCCGCTGGCAGAAAGGTTTTGACTTGATCCAGCAATTGGACGGGGCAGAAAATATCCTCCTGGTCAGCCACGGTTTTGCCATTAAGACCCTGGCCCAGAGATTCGCGGTGGACGGAATCGACACGACCGTTCACCCAAGAAATTCATCAATTTCGACTTTAGTGATGGATGAAGCTGGCAATTTGCAGATGACCAGTTACAACAAATTGCAGCTGTAATTTTTACCAGCAAAAGGCTTGCAAGTTAGCATAGAGCTACTATAATATGAGCCGGCAAGAGAAAAAAGCAAGATTCCAGTTTAAGGATGGAGCGCAATTAAATATATGAGAACGAAGATTTTTGGTCACCGCGGTTATCCAGCCAAGTTCCCGGAGAATTCCCTGGAGGGCTTTGACTACTGCATGCATCACGGAGCTGAGGGGATCGAATTCGATGTCCACTTAACCCGGGACGGGGTGCCAGTGATCATGCATGATGAGAACATCAAGCGGACCACTAATGGCAAGGGATTGATCAAGGATTTCAGCTTGGCGGAATTGGACCAGTTCCACCTGGCCAATGGCGAGCGGATCCCCCGTTTAAAGGACCTCTTCCAGCTGACTGAAGAATCTGGCTATGAGGGCCAGCTGAATCTGGAGATGAAGACCAATAAGTTCGATTATCCAGGCTTGCCGGAGAAGATTTTTGCCCTGGCGGACCAGTTCAAGTTCAAGCAGGAGATCATCTACTCCTCCTTCAATTTGCAGACTCTGATCCACGCGCAGCAGATCCGACCGGAGGAAAACTACAATTTCCTGACCGACAAGCGGATCAAGGATCCGGCAGCTTTTGTCAAGGAACACGGCTTTAGGGGGATCCACCCCAAGCGCTTGCTCGATACGGACACGCCGGAGCGGATCTGGACGGTGGACAGTCCCCTGCGGGCCAAGAAGATTATTGAGTACGGCGCGGCCGGCTTTTTCACCAACAAGTTCGAAGATATGATGGACCTGCGCAAGCGGGTAGCAAATTACTAACGCGAATATATGAGGAGAGTTGCCTTAGCGGGCAGCTCTTTTTTTGCGTGGTGTAACATAAGTCAATTGCTATATCAAGTATTGTATCCGGTTCCAGTAAGTGCTAAAATCGACTTGTCCAATATGTGTTAATAAATTAAGGA
>SFHY01000018.1 GCA_004556255.1 Lactobacillus delbrueckii | reverse complement strand
ACAGGACGAAAAAACATGACCCCGATTGAATATCGGAATCATGTTTTAACAACTTTAACGGCGTAATACTAATTTGTCCCAATTTTTGGGGTCACATCAGTTCTATTAGAGAACTGAGCGGTTTTTTCGTGCTTAATCCCGGTGAAGGGCGGCAATGACCAGGCCCAGCATGACGAGCGAGATCAGGCCGATGATAATCAGCGTACCCATTAGGCTAATGAGTCCCAAGGAGCAAGTTCAACAGGAGTTGAAGAGAGCAGTTCTTGCTGGTCCTTAGTCAAGTATTTCTTGTGGACAACGACTTCGTAGACGTATTCCTTGAACCAGTTGTGGCTTATAACGAAGAAGCCCTTTTCCCCGGACTTGTCGCCCCAGGAGTTTTCCACCTTCCATTGGCGGATGTCGCCCTTATCTTCGTCAACCCCGACCAGGGTCATGGCGTGGGAAACTTCACCAGCGCCGGTTGCCAGGCGGTCAGCCTTGGACAAGCTGAGGTCAACGGCAAAGAGGTCTTCCAGCTTGTAGAGGTCAGTGTCCAGGTAGCCGGTCTTGCGATCCATTTGCCGCAGGACGTCGTTGCCGAACCAGACAGCTTCCCCGTCCTTTAATTGGGCGACAGCGGCTTGTTCCAGGTATTCCATCGGTTCGTTCAAGAAGAGGATCGGGCTGCCGCCTTCAACGTTGTCTTCAGCGCCCAGGTGGTAGAGCTTGCCGTATTCGTGGTCTGGCGCGTTGGTCAAGACCACGTAATCGTCCAAGTCGACGTCAAAGTACTTGTTGAAGAAGGAGACCGGGGTCAAGTTCTTTTCCAGGTGGTAGTTCTTGTCGTCGTCTCTGTATTCCAGGTCAAAAGTCTTTGGCGGTTCACCAACGGCGATGGCGACCATCCGGTAGATTTCGTTTAAGAAGGTCTTGCGGGCCTTTTCCAGCCCTTCCTGGTCACCTGCTTGAGCCAGGCGGCGCAAGGCCAGGGCGTCCTTTCTTTCCTTGTCAGCCAGGGCGCTGGCCAAGCCGTCAGTAGCGGAAGTATTGAAGCTTTCCGGCATAACGTAGCTTGGCACGACACCGTACTTCTTGACCAGGGAGATAGCCATGTGCCATTGGCCGCCGTCGTGGCCAGCGAAGTCGAAGTAGCTGCGGACTTCCCGGTCGTCTAACGGCTTATCAGCGGTTTCGATCACTTTTTCATAGAAGAGGTTGGCTCTTTCCAGCTTGTCCCAGAAGAAGTTGTAGCTTTGGGACAGGGTGAAGTTCTTGGCCTTGTGCTTGGCGCCGAAGTTGTGGCGCAAGACGTTCAAGGTTGAGAAAAGCCAGCAGCGGCCGGACTGCTTCTGGTTGGTGACGTTGTCCGTTGGCAATTCAGTTGAAAAGACCCGGGTCAGGCGGCCAGCCACGCGTTCGTTGTAGGAAGCTTCCAGAACCCCACTTCTGGCGGCAGCGCGGGCGATGACTTGGTTCTTCGGGTCAGCATTGAAATTGGCGCTGAATTCTGCCAATTCCTGCAGAGTTAATTCATGACTCATGTTTTTTTCTCCTTTTAGTTGTGATACTGCTATCTTACCGTGAAATGGAGGATATTACAATTTTTATTGCGATTAAATATCCGTGGATAGGGAAGATGATGGGAAATGTGAAGGCTATCTTTATATGCTAAAAATATTATTATAAAGCGACTTTGTTTTTTGGGGGGATGAACTTCGTTAAGAAGAGCAAGGCTGATAAATTAAAAATGATCAAACAGGTATTGCGAGATTTAGACATTGCCTATTTAGAAGATGCCATGGTCAATATGCTCTCTGGTGGTGAGCAGCAGCGAGTGTCATCAGCTAGAGCAATTTTGAAGCCAGGCAAGCAGACCGGGTAATTGAACTCAAAAATTAGCTGGCTGTAAATTAAAAAAGTTGTTAGAACTAATTTGCAGTTCTAACAACTTTTTTGCTTTGGAATTCAGTTCTTTATAAGTGCTAATCATTATGACTACCGTTATACTGTTGGTAGAGGTGATAGTATGGTTGTTAAAGCAAATAATGAACATAAGCCGGTCAAGAAAGAGAGTAAGCATGATATCTGGTCAGATTCTAGCTACGATAATCTGGACTATGAACAGCTGATCGCGGAAGAATATCATGATTTGGGTTATAATCCGCGTGAATTAAAGCCTGTTGGAAGAGAATTGCTACAGGATGACAAAAAAGTTGTTAGAACTAATTTGCAGTTCTAACAACTTTTTCTTTGTTTAAATCAAAGAATCCCAAGGATCAAGTTCGATCGGCTGGCTCTTGAGCAGGTCTAAGATCTTGCTTGGCACGTGTTTCTTTTGCACGGCAACCTCATAGGTGTATTCTCTGAACCAATCAGCACTCATGGTGAAGTAGCCCTTTTCCCCGGACTTGTCGCCCCAGGAATTTTCCACCTTCCATTGCCGGACTTGCCCTGCGTCAACGTCTACGCCAACCAGGGCCATGTCGTGGGAAGATTCCCCGATCCCGGTAGCCAGGCGGTCAGCCTTGGACAAGTGGCTGTCGATGCCTAAAAGCTGGTCTAATTGGTAAAGGTCCAGGTCCATGAAGCCGGTCTTGCGGTCCATTTGCCGGCCAACATCATTGCCGAACCAAACGGCTTCCCCGTCCTTTAATTGGGCAATCGCCGCTTCTTCCAGATATTCCATCGGCACGTTGATGAAGAGGTTAGGGTAGCCGCCCTTAATGTTGTCTTCAAAGCCCAGATGCAATACCCGGTTCATTTCATGGTCGGGGGCATTCGCTAAAACGACATAATCATCCAGGTCAGTCGCGCAGTACTTTTGGTAGAACTGGACCGGAGTCAAGCCTTTATCCAAGTGATAGTTCTTGTCGTCGTCTCTGAATTCCAGGTCAAAAGTCTTCGGCGGTTCACCCAGGGCCGTGGCCATGATTCGGTAGATCTGGCTTAAAAAGTCGGTCCGGGCCGCCTCCAGCTTTTCTGAATCACCGGCTTGTGCCAGCCGGCGCAGGGTCAAGGCATCTTTTCTTTCCTTGTCGGCCAAGACCGTATCCAAAGCCTGACTGTGATTGCTGTTAAAGCTTTCCGGCATGGCGTAAGTCGGCACCACCCCGTATTTGGCGATGAGGGAAGCCGCCATGTGCCACTGGCCGCCGTCAGTCTGGCACCAGTCAAAGTAGCCGCGGACCGTCCGGTCATCTAAAGGCCGGTCAGCCGTAGCAATGATCCGGTCGTAGAAGTAGTTGGCCCGTTCAATCTTGTCCCAGAAGAAGTTGTAGCTCTGGGAGAAGGTGAAGTTCTTAGCCTTGTTGGCCTTGCCAAAATTGTGCCGGACCACGTTCAAGGTTGAAAAGAGCCAGCAGCGGCCGGATTGCTGCTGGTTGGTGACATTGTCAGTGTCCAGCTCGATGGAAAAAGTCCGGTTCAGTCGCTGGCTGACGGCTGGGTTGTAGGCGGCTTCCAAAAGGCCGCTACGTCTGGCGGCCCGGGAAATTGCCTGGTTTTTAGGATCAGCGTTGAAGTCCCGGCTGAAGGACTCCAGCAGCTGGGGGCTTAATTCGTGTGACATGAAAAATCTCCTTTAGCAATAGTTGATTACAGACTAATCTTACGCTAAAGAGGACAAAAAAAGAAGCCCTCGCGGGCTTCTCTAAGCATTCCAAGCTTATTCGATAGTAATCGTATTTTCGTTTTCTTCTGGCTCAGCCTTTGGCAGGGTAATCGTCAAAACGCCCCCGTCAAGCTTTGCGCTGATACCTTTCTTGTCAACGTTCGGCAGGCTGAAGCTTCTGGAAACTGACCCTTCGCTGCGTTCCTGGCGCAGGAGGTTCTTCTTCTTGTCGCTGTCATCCTTGAAAGTGCTGCGGTGGCCGGAAATCGTCAAAATCCCGTCAGTGTAGGAGAGGTGGATGTCATCCTTGCTCATCCCCGGCACGTCGACCTTGACGGTGTATTCGTTCTCATCTTCAGCAACGTCTGATTGCAAAATGTTTCTGAAAGCATGGCTGTCCAAGAAGTCCTTGGAGTTGTCAAGCCAGCCGCCCATGTGATCGAACAAGTCGTTGTAACGGTTCATTAAATCATTAGTCATAATCTAAAACTTCCCTTCAACAAATTATTCAAATTGCCTTTTACAAACAGAGGCGGGGAGAGAAGCGGTGGAGCCGCTTTCTTTCCCGACAACTATATTATAGTCCCTTTTGGGAAAAATGGCGTAATTAGCACTCAACTTTTTTGACTGCTAAATAAAATTTTTGGCAAAAAGACCTGGGCGGGCTATAATGATTAAAAAATGGAAGTGAAAGGCGACTGGCAAGCATGGTATATTATCAGAAAATGACCCCCGAGGGCTACAAGCAGATTGAAGACGAGATCGCGGCCTTGAAGGCTGACCGGCCCCGCCGGGTGCAGAACCTGAAGGAGGCCCGGGCCCTGGGCGACTTGTCCGAAAACACTGAATATTCAACCGCGAAAAGAGAACTCCGCCACCTGGACAGCCGGGTCCGCTACTTGAACAAGCAGCTGAAATATGCGGAAGTCATCGAAACGGTCAACGACGGCAAGGTCAACCTGGGCAAGCAGGTGGAAATCCGCTATGAAGACGACCAGGAGGTTGAAGAATACCGGATCGTCGGCCGGATGGAAGAGGCCGTAGGGGACGGAAAATTGCCCTTTGACTCGCCTTTGGGCCACGCTTTGATGAAGCACAAGGCCGGAGACCGGGTGACGGTTGAAGCCCCAATGGGGGACTATGAAGTGACCATTTTATCGGTCAAGTAGCAAACAGCAGAAGAAAATATATAGATAAGAAAAAACCGTTTCGCCAGGCGAAACGGTTTTTGTGTTAATATTTTTTACCGTCTTACAGGGTCCATGGGTCTTGCAAAACGATGGTTTGTTCCCGGTCTGGGCCGACAGAAACAGTCACGACAGGGATGCCAGTGATTTCACTGATCCGCTTGACGAAGGCCTGGGCCTTTTCTGGCAGGTCTTCCCAGCTCTTGGCGCCGGTGATGTCTTCTTCCCAGGCTGGCAGTTCTTCGTAAACTGGCTGGCAGGCTTCAACTTCCTTCAAGCTGGCTGGGTAGTAGTCAATTTGCTTGCCGTTTAAGTCGTAGGCCACGCAGATCTTGATCTTGTCAAAGCCGCTGAAGACGTCCAGCAGGTTCAAGCTCAAGGCGTTGATGCCGGCTACGCGCTTAGCGTGACGGAGGGCAACTGAGTCAAACCAGCCAACCCGGCGCGGACGGCCAGTAACAGTACCGTATTCGTGGGCGATGTCCCGGATCTTGTCGCCGGTCTCATCGTGCAGTTCAGTTGGGAACGGGCCGGCACCAACTCTGGTCGTGTAGGCCTTGCAGATGCCCAGGACAGTCTTGATCCGGTTAGCCCCGATCCCGCTGCCGGAAGCGATCCCGCCGGAAACTGAGTTAGAAGAACTTACGAATGGGTAGGTACCCTGGTCGATGTCCAGCATGATCCCTTGGGCACCTTCAAAGAGGACCTTTTCGTCCTTGTCCAGGGCATCGTTGACGTAGAGGGAAGTGTCGCAAACGTACTTGGCGATCCGCTTGCCGTATTCAACGTACTTGTTGTAGATTTCGTCAAAGTCCATGGCTGGCTTGCCGTAAACCTTGGTGAAGAGGGCGTTCTTGCTTTCCAGGTTGAAGCGGAGCTTTTCCGCAAAAGTTTCCGGATCGATCAGGTCGCAGACCCGGATGCCGATTCTGGAAGCCTTGTCCATGTAAGTTGGCCCGATCCCGTTCTTGGTGGTGCCGACCTTCAGGCTGCCCTTGGCTTCTTCTTCATAAGTGTCTTGCATTACGTGGTAAGGCATGATGACGTGAGCGCGGTTGGAGATCTTCAAGTTGCTGGTGTCGATCCCGCTCTTTTCCAAGTTGTTCAGTTCGCCCAGGAGGACTTCAGGGTTGATAACCACCCCGTTGCCGATCACGGCGCCCAGTTTAGCCGCGAAGATCCCGGATGGAATCAAGCGCATCTTGAATTCCTTGCCGTCAAAGTCGATCGTGTGGCCAGCGTTGTTACCGCCGTTAGCGCGAACTGACAGGTCTGCCGTCGTTCCTAAAAAGTCTGTAATCTTACCCTTGCCTTCGTCGCCCCATTGGCTGCCGACAACTGCGATTGATGTCATTTTTTCACCTCAAAAAATATTTCGTAGAACTTACGTTAGAAAGGTTAGCATTTACCGGACAATTAGTCAACAGGAAATCCGAATAATATTTTTAGAACGTTCGTGAATGGTTCGAATAAGCCTTGACTTTTATGGGAAATGTCAGTAAAGTATCAAAGGTACTTTAAAAAAGGAGCTGGCAAAAGATGAGCAATTATTTCAGCATGGAAGCTTTTGACTATGATGATATCCAACTGGTGCCCAACAAGGCCATCGTGAAGAGCCGGAAGGAATGCGACACGAGCGTCAAGTTTGGAAACCGAACTTTCAAGATCCCAGTCGTTCCCGCCAACATGGAAAGCGTCATTGACGAAGACCTGGCGGTCTGGCTGGCCCAAAATGGCTATTACTATGTCATGCACCGCTTCCAGCCCGAAAAGCGGGCCGACTTCATCAAGATGATGCATGAGAAGGGACTTTTTGCATCGATTTCCGTCGGCATCAAAGACGATGAATATGACTTTATCGATGAACTGGTGGAAAAGGACTTGATTCCGGAATACACCACGATCGACGTGGCCCATGGGCACTCAGTCTACGTGATCGACATGATCAAGTACATTAAGGAAAAAATGCCGGACACCTTCCTGACGGCCGGCAACGTGGCAACGCCGGAAGCCGTCCGGGAACTGGAAAATGCCGGCGCGGACGCTACCAAGGTCGGGGTTGGCCCGGGCAAGGCCTGCATCACCAAGCTCAAGACCGGTTTCGGGACTGGCGGCTGGCAGCTGGCTGCCCTCAGAATGTGCAGCAAGGTGGCCAGAAAGCCTTTAATCGCTGACGGGGGGATCCGCCACAACGGTGACATCGCCAAGTCTGTCCGCTTCGGGGCCAGCATGGTCATGATCGGGTCAATGCTGGCCGGGCATGAAGAGTCCCCGGGCAACATGATCAAGATCGACGGCAAGACTTACAAGCAGTACTGGGGTTCAGCCAGTGAAGTGCAAAAGGGCGCCTACCGCAACGTTGAAGGCAAGCAGATGCTGGTCCCTTACCGGGGCAGCATCGCTGACACCTTGGAAGAAATGAAGGAAGACCTGCAGTCTTCTATCTCTTATGCTGGTGGCCGGGACCTGGAATCAATCAAGCGGGTCGACTACGTGATCGTTAAGAACACGATCATGAACGGCGACTATTAAACTGAATTTTGTAAAAAGAGGCTGAGGCCTCTTTTTATTTTTGCTTTTATTTTCTGTTCGCTTGCTTTTCAGAACAAAAGTTCGATATAATTTATTAGAACAAACGTTCAAAAGGGAGTGGATTTTGATGTACGATTACCGCTATGAGCCCCACCGGGTTATTTTCATGATCGACAACAAATCTTTCTATGCCTCCTGCGAGGCCCTGCGCCTGGGCCTGAACCCAATGGAAGTCGCTTTAGCCGTCGTGTCTCAGCAGGCGGGGACTGACTGGGGGTCAGGCTTGATTATGGCTGCCTCGCCTTTAGCCAAGAAAAAGTACGGCTTGAGCAATGTCATGCGGGCCAGAGACTTGCCGCCTAAAGACCAGGCCCCGGACTTGATGCTGGTTGAGCCGCATATGAATCTTTACATCAAGCGCAGCATGGAGGTTTTGCAGATTTTCCGCAAGTACGCGGCGGATGAGGATATCCATGTCTATTCGATTGATGAAAGCATGATCGATATGACAGAGTCCTGGCACTTGTTTGGGGATGACCCTTATCTGGTGGCCCGGAAAATTCAAAAAGACATTCACGACAGCCTGGGCCTGTACACGACTTGCGGGATTGGGGAGAACCCCCTTTTGGCCAAACTGGCCATGGACATTTCCGCCAAGCACCGGACTTCGATGATTGCCTGCTGGCACTATATTGACGTGCCCGATACTATCTGGAAGATTCCCAAGCTGGAAGACGTTTGGGGGATCAATGTCAAGACGGCCAACCGCCTACGCCGGCTGGGGATCAACAACATGTATGACCTGGCCCATAGCGATCCGGCTGTTTTGAAGAAGGAGTTCGGAGTGATCGGCGACCAGCTTTTTGCCATGAGCTGGGGAGTGGACCGGAGCATCATCAAGCAGAAGTACCGGCCCAAAAGCAAAAGCTACGGAAACTCCCAAATCTTGAACCGGGACTATGAAGACCAGCGGGAAATTGAGATCGTTATTCAGGAAATCGGCGACCAGGTCGCGGCCAGAATCCGGGCCCAGCATCTACTGGCTGGCCGGGTCAGCCTTTATGTTGGTTACGCTGACTACGAGGCAGATCCAGCTGGCTTCAGCATTCAAGAGAAGATCACGCCGACTGATATTTCCAGCGATTTGGTGGCCAAGCTCTGGGCCCTTTTCAGAAGAAAGTGGCGGGGGCAGGCAGTCAGACGGCTGGGGGTGACCTACAGCAATTTAGCGCCGGCCGGCTGCCAGCAGCTAACCTTTTTCCTGCCGCCAGCCGAGCAGATCAAGCAGCAGAAGCGGGATCAGGTGGTCGACAAATTACGGAAGAAGTATGGTTTTGCCAGTGTCGTCAGAGCTTCCAGCCTTTTGCCAGGGGCCACGGCAATTGCCAGAAGCCGCTTGGTCGGCGGCCACAATGGGGGCAACGCCTATGAGTAAGGAGTTTGACCAGCGGGTGACGGATTTTTTCGCCCATTATCAGGACCGGGGGATGAAGAAGTGGGCGGGCTTTTTCCTAAGTGACCACACGGCCATGATCAATAAAGAGACAAGGCAGAAAAGCGTGCCCGACCGGGCGGAGATGAGCCGGGAAGAGTGCGGGAAAGTGCTGGGGGCAGCTTTTGGCAGCCAGCGGCCGGTGGCCGTCCAGCTGAAGGAAGTGGATGAAAACGGAGACCGGCCGGAGGAAATAGTTGGCTTTGTCCGGGGCTACGCGGAAGACAAGGTGGTGATTGGCGACAGGGCTATTGCGCTAGACGACTTGCGCTGCGTCCTGCTTTTAAGTGATTAAGGATAAAAAAGAAGCCCCGCTTCATGGTGAAGGAGGCTTCTGATGTTTATCTGTGTTTAATTGCAAAAGTTATTTTTCGTCGAGGCCCTTTTTGCCCTTGAAGATCAAGTTCAAAAGGACGGAAGAGATTGAGGCGATGACGATCCCGTTTTCCAGGAAAAGCTGCAGTTCACTTGGCAGAGCCTGGAAGATGGTCGGGTAGACGGAGACGCCTAAGCCCAGACCCAGGGAGATGGCCACGATTAAGAGATTGTGGTTGTCGCTGAAGTCGACCTTGAGTAGCATCTTGATCCCTTGTACGGCGATGGAGGAGAACATGACCACCATGGCCCCGCCTAAAACGGCCGTTGGCATGATGGTGACCAGGGCGCCGACTTTTGGCAGCAGGCCCATGGCCATCAAAAGGCCGGCTGCCCAGTAGATTGGCCGCTTGGACCGGATGCCGGACAATTGCAGGAGGCCGACGTTCTGGGAGAAGGTGGTGTAAGGGAAGGTGTTGAAGAGGCCGCCGAAAATCTGGGCCAGCCCTTCAGCCCGGTAGCCCCGCTTGAGGTCATCTTCCGTGATGTCCTTGCCCAAGAGGTCGCCTAGGGCGAAGAAGACGCCGGTTGATTCAACCATGGAGACCAGGGCGATGATCATCATAGTCAAGCTGGATGACCATTCAAACTTCGGCAAGCCGAAGTAGAAGAACTGCGGGAAGTGCAGCCAGGCAGCTTCAGAAACTGGGGTCAAAGAAACCATGCCCAGGCAGGCGGCCAGGAGAGTGCCGACGATGAGGCCGATCAAGACGGAGATTGAGGCGATGAAGCCCTTGGCGAAGGCCTGCAGAGCCACGATCACTAAGATAGTGACGAAGCCGACCAGGAGCTTCTTCGGGTCACCGAAGTCCTTGGCAGTGGCTGACCCGCCGCCCAGGTTCTGGATGCCGACCGGGATCAAGGTCAAGCCGATAGTGGTGATCAAGGTCCCGGTGACAACTGGCGGGAAGAGCTTTTTGATTTTGGAAAAGACTCCGGCGATGAGGAAGACGAAGACCCCGGCCACGATGATTGATCCGTACATGGTGCCGATGGAGTACTTCTGCCCGATCATTTCCAAAGGAGCAACAGCCTGGATGGCGCAGCCTAAAACGACTGGCAGGCCGATCCCGAAGTAGCGGTTGCGCATCAGCTGCAAGAGGGTGGCCAGGCCGCACATGAAGATGTCGATGGAGACCAGGTAGGTCAATTGCTCTGAGTTAAAGTGCAGGGCATTGCCGATCAGGATCGGGACCGCCACGGCCCCGGAGTACATGGCCAGAAGGTGCTGCAGGCCCAGGACGAAAGAGCGGCCTTGTGAAGGTTCTTGTGTTTGATCCATTTTTAGTAAATAACTCCCACTGTCAAAGATTAATTGAAGATAACTTGCCCGTCGGCGAATTCCTTGATGCTGGCCAAAGCTTCCAGGTGGTAGCCATGGTTAACCAGCCAGTCGTGGCCGCCCTGGAAGGCCTTTTCCACGACAACGCCCACGCCGACTACTTCAGCGCCGGCTTGTTCAGCCAGGGAGATCAGGCCCTTGGCTGCTTCGCCGTTGGCCAGGAAGTCATCGATGACTAAGATGCGGTCATTGGCATCAAGGAACTTGGCTTCAACAGAAATGGTGTTGGTCACTTGCTTGGTGTAGGAGAAGACTTCCGCGGTGTAGACGGCGTCAGTGACGGTTGAAGGCTTCTTCTTTCTGGCAAAGACCATCGGCACGCCCAGGCAGTAGGCAGCCATGATGCCGGGAGCGATCCCGCTGGCTTCAGCGGTAAGGACCCGGGTGACGCCAGCATCCTTGAAGAGGCGGGCGAATTCCTGGCCCAGGGTCATCATCAATTGGGGATCGATCTGGTGGTTCAAGAATGAGTTGACCTTCAAGACGTCGCCTGGTAAAACGACGCCATCCTTCTTAATGCGTTCTTCTAAAAGTTCCATGTGACTCCTTCCGAGAAAAGAAAAAGGCTCCTTTTACCAAACTAGGCAAAAGAAGCCGCGCCGGCAATACCGGCCCTTCTTCACCTATAGTCCGGAGTTTACGGCTCCGGGTAGAGACTGCTGCCCGTATTGCAGCGATATATAAGCAGAAACATTTGTTAAGTTATTGCTAAATCTTACAGCAAAAACCGAATTAATTCAATCAGATTCGCTGAAAAATTGCTAATCTGGCGCAAAAAGTCCTAAAAGATTAAAAAAATTAGTGAAAGATTCGCTTTTTGTTGACCTGGCGGTGAAAAACGTGTAAAGTTGATTAATTAAAAAGTATCAACGATTGTTTGAAAGGATGAAATCATGTCTTTGTGGGAAACCAAATTTGCTAAAGAAGGTATTACTTTTGACGACGTGCTCTTGATTCCAGCTGAAAGTCACGTTCTGCCGAACGAAGTCGACTTGTCAACCCAGCTGGCACCAAACTTGAAGCTGAACATTCCTTTGATCTCTGCTGGGATGGACACGGTGACCGAAGGCAGAATGGCAGCAGCCATGGCTAAGATGGGTGGCCTTGGGGTAGTCCACAAGAACCTTTCAATTCAAGCGCAAGCCGATGAAGTTCGTCTGGCTAAGAACACTCCAGTAACTGCTGAAGATACTCACGCTGCCGTTGATAAGGACGGCAAGCTTTTGGTAGCTGCGGCAGTTGGCGTGACCAGCGACACTTTTGAAAGAGCAGAAGCTCTGTTTGAAGCCGGTGCTGACGCGATCGTCATCGACACGGCCCATGGCCACTCAGCCGGCGTTTTGCGCAAGATCAAGGAAATCCGCGACCACTTCCCAAAGAATACCTTGATTGCCGGCAACGTGGCCACTGCTGAAGGTACCCGGGCCTTGTTTGAAGCTGGCGTTGACGTAGTCAAGGTTGGTATCGGGCCTGGCTCAATCTGCACCACCAGAGTTGTTGCCGGTGTCGGCGTGCCGCAATTGACTGCTATTTACGACGCGGCTGACGTAGCCCGGGAATTTGGCAAGCCGATCATTGCTGACGGCGGGATCAAGTACTCAGGTGACGTGGTTAAGGCTTTGGCTGCCGGCGGCAACGCGGTTATGCTGGGTTCCATGCTGTCAGGTACTGAAGAAGCTCCAGGGGACGTGCAGCAAGGTGCTGACGGCCGTCTGGTTAAGTCCTACCGTGGTATGGGGTCAGTTGGCGCCATGTCCCAGCAGCACGGCTCAAGCGACCGTTACTTCCAAGGCGGCGTGAACGAAGCCAACAAGCTGGTGCCAGAAGGTATCGAAGCTGTTGTTTCCTACAAGGGTACGGTAAGCAACGTTGTTTACCAGATCCTTGGTGGCCTGCGGTCCGGTATGGGCTACTGCGGGGCTGAAAACATCGACAAGCTGATTGAAACCGCCCAATTCGTCCGCATTTCAAACGCCGGCCTGCGTGAATCCCACCCGCACGACGTGATGATGAGCAAGGCCGCACCTAACTACGGAGGCATCGACTTCTAATGGCAAAAATCGACTTAAGCAATTTTGACAAGATCATCGTCCTGGACTTCGGCAGCCAGTACAACCAATTGATTACCCGCCGGATCCGCGATTTTGGAATTTACTCTGAACTGTTGCCGCACACAATTACGGCTGAAGAAGTGAAGCAAATCGCGCCTAAGGGGATCATTTTCTCTGGCGGTCCAAACTCCGTCTACGATGAAAACGCCTTGGGCGTTGATCCGGAAATCTTCAAGCTGGGGATTCCAATCCTGGGCATCTGCTACGGGATGCAGCTGATGACCAAGGAATTGGGCGGGAAGGTCGAAAAGGCCGGCGAAGCTGAATACGGCTCAGCCCACATTGAAGTCAAGGAGCCAGAAAGTCCTTTGTACAAGGGACTGCCAGACAAGCAAGTCGTCTGGATGAGTCACGGCGACTTGGTAACCAAGGTGCCGGAAGGCTTCAAGGTCTTGGCTTCAAGCAAGAACTGCCCGATTGCTTCCATGGCTGACCCAGCCCGGAAGTTCTACGCAATCCAGTTCCACGCTGAAGTCCGCAACTCAGAATACGGCTTGGACATTCTGCGCCGCTTTGCCTTTGACGTCTGCGGGGCCAAGGACAACTGGACCATGGACGACTTTATCAAGCTGTCTGTTGACTCAATCAGAGAAGAAGTCGGCGACGCTAATGTGATCCTGGGGATCTCCGGCGGGGTTGACTCCAGTGTTACGGCTACCCTTTTGCACAAGGCGATCGGCAGCCAGTTGACGGCGATTTTTGTCGACCACGGCCTGCTTAGAAAGAACGAAAGCGATGAAGTCATGGCCGCTCTTAAAGAAGGGTTGGGCGTGAACATCGTCAGAGTTGATGCTAAGGACCGCTTCATGTCCAAGCTGGCCGGGGTAACCGACCCAGAAAAGAAGCGGAAGATCATCGGTAACGAATTCGTGCAGGTCTTCAACGATGAAGCCAAGAAGATCAAGGACGCCAAGTTCCTGGCCCAAGGGACTTTGTACACTGACGTGATTGAATCAGGGACCGACACGGCCCACACGATCAAGAGCCACCACAATGTCGGGGGCTTGCCAGAAGACATGCAGTTCAAGCTGATTGAACCGCTGCGGCAATTGTTCAAGGACGAAGTTCGGGTCTTGGGTGAAAAGCTGGGTCTGCCACATGACTTGGTATGGCGGCAGCCGTTCCCAGGTCCTGGCCTGGCTATCCGGGTGATCGGGGAGATCACTGAAGAGAAGCTGCGGATCGTCCGGGACGCGGACGCAATCTTGCGGGAAGAAGTCAAGAACGCTGGCCTGCAGGAAAGCATTTGGCAATACTTTGTTGCTCTGCCAGGGATGCGGAGCGTCGGGGTCATGGGCGACGGCCGGACTTACGATTATGCTGTCTGCATCCGGGCCGTTACGTCAATTGACGGGATGACGGCTGACTTTGCCCAGATTCCATGGGATGTTCTGCAGAAGATCTCCGTGCGGATCGTCAACGAAGTCAAGCAGGTTAACCGCGTACTGTACGACGTGACGAGCAAGCCGCCGGCAACTATTGAATACGAATAAAATAAGCGGAATTTTCTCCGCTGGGGAAACTACCTGGTTATTGCCGGGTAGTTTTTTTGTGTAAAAATGAAAAAACTCACTTATTTTTTATTTTTTAATATATACTTAACACATGGAAACGTGGGGGAATTCTTTAAAAAGGTTGTGAGTGTTCTGTATTATTCAGATTTTATCAAGGGCAATCGAGTTAGGTTTATCACGATCATCTTGTTGGTTGTTAGCGGCAGCGCATTTCTAGCTGGCAACAACGCCTTGCTGACACTGCTGGGGGACAGCTTGCGCAAGGGCAATTTGTTGCTTTTCGTGGCAATTATTGGTATCAATTTTGTGGTTGATTCCATTGGCAGCGGTCTGTCTTATAGAGCTAATTATCTGTATGATAAACAGACGCAAGAGTATTTCCACAAGCTTCGATCTGCTGAAGTGGAAAAAAATTTACAGCAGTGGTAACAAGGCACCAAAAGTTTCCAGCGTTCAAAACAGCTTGACCCAAGATTTAAACATGCTGGGTGAAAATTTCCTGGCTCCATGGCTGAAAATTTCCGCTTGTGGATTGGATGTAGTCCTTTCCTCAATCATTGTCTTTACCTATAACTGGCTTTTATTGCTGGTAATTCTGTTCCTTGCAGTGTTGATGTTTTTCATGCCACGATTTTTATCTCCAGCTTTACAAAAGGCTACGGATGATATTTCTAATGAAAACAAGCGCTATCTTGATATGCTGGAAAAATGGTTTAGCGGTTTGAGCGTTTTGCAGAGATATCACGCCAAGCAAAAACTGCTGGCTG
>SFHY01000168.1 GCA_004556255.1 Lactobacillus delbrueckii | reverse complement strand
TGGATTTTCCTTTTGATTTGCTACCAATTGCCATATACCTTGATCGCCACCCAATTGGGCCTGGCCTACAAGGATACTGAAGAAGGGGGCCTGGCCTCCTGGATCCGGCGGGGGACAGGCAGCGACGTATTAGGTTACGCTACCAGCTGGATGTACTGGGCCCAAACCGTGCCTTACCTGGTGGACGTGTCCAACTCCATCATCGTCTCCATTTCCTGGATGATCCTGGGTAACAACACTTTAGGCAAGCACATGTCACCTTTCATGTTCGGCCTTTTGACCTTTGTCATCATCTTGATCTTTATCTTGTGCGAAAGTGCATATAAAAACTCCCTGGACCTTCTGTCCTTGATCGGGGGGATTGCCATGTTCGCTATGTCCGTGATCTTCGTGATCTTGATCATCTGGGCTCTCATGCACGGCGGCCACATTGCCACCAAGATGGAATGGTCCAGCTTTAAGCCGAACTTCAGCGTCCATTACTTCTCCACGACTGGCCTTTTGATCTTTGCCATGTCCGGGGCGGAACTGGCCGCGCCTTACGTTACCCGGCTGAAGAACCCCCGCAAGGAGTTTCCAAAGTCCATGTGGATGCTTTTTGCCATGACGGTCTTCATGACCTTGACCGAAACTCTCGGTCTGGCCGTCCTCTTTGATGCCAAGCACATCCCGCACGACTTTAAAATGAATGGGGCCTTCTACGCCTTCCAGCTTCTGGGTGAAGAAGCTGGCATGGGCAAGAGTCTCATGTACATGTATGCCGTTGTCTGCCTTTTGAACTTCATGGCCGACCTGGCCGCTTTGATCGACGCGGCCAGTCGGGTCTTTGCCTCTGACACCTCTGAAAAGTACATGCCAAGCTGGCTCAGAAAGAAGAACAAGGATGGCCTACCAGTCAACAGTTACGTGCTGACTTGCAGCATCACTCTCTTCCTTTTGCTTTTGTCAGGGACCTTGCCGGAAATCAACGATATCTTCAACTGGCTCTTGAACCTGAACGGGATCGTATCCCCGTACAAGACTTCCGTAGTCTTCCTGGCCTTCTTAGCCTTCCGCTACCGGCACAAGACTTTTGCCAAGGATGACTTCGTCTTCATCAGAAACAACAAGGGGGCCCTGGCGGTCGGCTGGTGGTGCTTCATCTTTACCTTTGTCTGCGCGACGATGGGCTTTTTGCCGCAGGACGTTACTTTTGACAGTCCGCAGTGGATCAAGCAACTTTGGATGAACATCATCACCGTTATTGTCCTCTTCGGGACTGGTTTCCTCCTGCCATGGCTCAGAAAGCTGGAATTAAAGCACCAAGCTAAGGCTAACAGCTAATGCATAACAATAAAATAGAGTAAAGAAATAAGGAATCAGGCTAGCTGATTCCTTATTTTTGTCGTATTTGTCTTATTCAGCTTTTTCCCGCCGCATTTCCAATCTGCGCAGAAGAGGCAGAACCAGGCCGGTGCCAAAGAGGAAGAGGACAACGACAATGTTCATCCACAACTGTTTGAACCAGTGGTCAGAAAATGGCGTCCCGTTTTGCGGGAAAAAGGCCATAGTGGCGCAGGCAAAAGTCAAAAGGAAGCACCACCAGCCAACGGCTAAAGCACCTTTGCGGTTCTTGATAAAGACGTATTCGTTTTGAGCGAAGGTCTTCTTTTGGTAGCGCAGAAGGATAAAGGCTAAGAAAACAACCGAGGTCTTGTAAGGAGACACGATGGTGTTGACGTTTAAGAGCCAGTTAACGAAGTCATTAATCTCTGGCAGAGTGCCGCCCAGCAACACCAGGATCAAGGTCGTGGCGGCCGTAAAGATGTAGCTGTTAATCGGCTGGCCGGACTTGGTCTTTTTCCAGAACCAGCGCGGCATGTAGTCAGCGGTCGTGTCCGCGGCCAAAAAGCGGCTGGCGGCGTCGATCAAGGCCGCGATCTGGGCCAGCAGAGAGATCAGGCAGACGATTGAGTACATGTACATCAGGCTGTTGCCCATGCCAGCTTGCTGCCCCAAGAGCTGGAAGGCGTAGTAGTCACCATTCATCTTGAAGTCGTTTGGGATATGCTTGGCGTCAAATAAAACGGCCAGGCCCAGGGTTTCAAAGATAACCATGAAGGCGGACATGAAGAAGAGCAGCCACATGGCTTTTGGAAATTCCTTGCTTGGCTTTTTCAAGCGGGTAACATAAGGAGCGGCCAGTTCTGCCCCTGACATGGCAAAGATCAGCATAGAAGCTGAGGAGAAGTAGTGCAAGCTCAGCTTAGGCTTGATGTTAGACCAGGACAGGTCGGTCGCGATATGGCCCCCGTGGGTCAAGGACCAGATGATCATGATAAAGAAGACTACGACCGAGGCAAACATGGCAATCCCGCTGTAAAGAGAAGTCTTGTCTAAAGCATCCTTGACCGTGTTGTCAAAGATGATAAAGAGCAGGATGATGGCAAAAGTCAGCAGGCTGAAGGTCATAGGGGACATCTTGTCGCCTAAAGACTTGTTGCCCAGAATTACCCAGGACAGGGAAACGACTACTGAACTGGCGCAGTCGATCAAGTAAGGAATCGTTTGAGCCCAGTACATCCAGCCAGTCGCGTAGCCCAGCAGGTCGCTGCCGGTGCCCTGCTTGATCCAGGAGGACATCCCGCCTTCTTCATCACCGGAATAAGACAGGCCCAGCTGAGTAGCAATTAAAGTATATGGCAATTGGTAGAAGATCAGCATGAAGATCCACATGCCCAGGACGAAGAGGCCGTATTCCTGGTAAGGGTAGAAGGGGTCTTCAAAACTGATGACGGTCAAGTAAACGAACATGGACAGGGTCACCCAGCCCATGTAGTGGGGACGAGTTTTTTCTTCAGTAATTCTTTTATATTCTCCGTGTCAAAAAGCGTGATATTTTTCAGCTGCTTTTTGGCTCTACTTGGGTCAAGGTCAATCAGAACAAGCACGGCATCTATACCAGCAGAAATCCCTGTCAAAGCATGTCCTAGTGTATCGTGTATCTCTCTTGCGATAC
>SFHY01000167.1 GCA_004556255.1 Lactobacillus delbrueckii | reverse complement strand
TCAACGATTGCGATTCGCATAAATGCAACACTCCTTTTTGCTAGCGCTCCGTAATAGCTTACAAACAGCATTTATTATAACTATATTTTTCCCTGTTAGCTACTAAGCTGACAAATTATGTGGGAAATAAAGCAAAAAATGCGGCGAGCAAATAAAACGCTTTCTATCAGCGTATGATTAGAATCGTTAAGATCGATGGAGGTTAGTCTATATGCTAAAGAATCAAAAATTGCTTGAGCAATTGACACTTAAGGAAAAAGCCCTGCTGATGGCCGGTCAAGGCGAATGGCAGACGCGGGCAATCAAAGGAAAGGTAAAGAGCATCTTTTTATCAGACGGGCCATTCGGCCTCCGCAAGCAGTCAGGTGCTGGTGACCACTTGGGCTTAAATGGCAGTGAACCAGCCACCTGCTTTCCGTCATCAGCCACCCTGGCTAACAGCTGGGATCAAGAAGTCGGCCGGGAAGTCGGCCGGGCCCTGGGCAAAGAAGCCCAGCGCCTTAAGGTTGACCAGGTCTTGGGCCCAGCCTTGAATGTCAAGCGCAACCCGCGCGGGGGCCGGAGCTTTGAATATTACAGCGAAGACCCGTATTTGGTGGGGAAAATGGCTGCCGGGATGATCCAGGGCTTGCAGGAAAACGGCACGATCGCTACGCCAAAGCACTTGGCCGTCAACAGCCAGGAAACCCGCCGCATGGCCTCCAACTCAGTCGTTGACGAGCGGGCTTTGCGCGAAATCTACTTAACCAACTTTGAGATCGCGGTCAAAGAAGGCCAGCCAAAGTCAATCATGTCCTCCTACAATGAAATCAACGGTACTTACGCCAATGAGGCTAAATGGCTCTTGACGGATACCCTGCGCAATGACTGGGGCTTTGCCGGCTACGTGGTCACGGACTGGGGCGGCGACAATGACCACGTCTCCGGCATCAAGGCTGGTAGCAACCTGGCCATGCCCGGCCTGGGCGTAAATGCCGCCGAAGAAGTGGTGAAAGCCGTGAAAAGCGGCGAGCTGAGCGAAGCAGTCCTGGACCAGCGGGTTGATGAGCTGCTCACGGTTATCTTGCAGGCTGGGCAAAAGTCGGCCGATGACGGCTTTTCCTGGGAAAAGCAACACGCCGTAGCCCGCGACGCTGCCAAGAAGAGCCTGGTTCTGTTGAAAAACCAGGATCAAGTCCTGCCGTTAGCTGCGGGAACCAAGGTAGCCTTGGTCGGTGACTTTGCCAAGACTCCGCGCTATCAAGGGGCAGGTTCTTCCTTGATCAACTCCCATGACTTGGAAAACCTCCTGGACACGGCCAAGGACTATCCAATCGACTTGGTCGGCTATGCCCGAGGCTGCCTGCGCCAGGGAGAAATCAAGCCGGACCTGCTTGAAGAAGCCAAGGCTCTGGCTGACAAGTGCGATGTTTATGTTGCCAACGTTGGTCTGGATGAAAGCGCCGAATCGGAAGGGCTTGATCGGACCAATCTGGCAATTCCCCCTTGCCAGGCCGAGCTGCTAGAGGAACTGGCCAAGACCGGCAAGCCGGTTGTGGTCGTCTTGTCCGGCGGGGCGGCAATCGAGCTTCCTTGGGAAAACAAGGTCAGCGCCATCTTGCATGAGTATCTTGGCGGAGAGGCTGGCCCAAGCGCGATTTGGGAAGTTTTGACCGGAAAATACAACCCATCGGGCCGCCTGGCAGAAAGCTATCCTTTAACGGAAGCCGATATTCCTTTTGACAATGAATTCCCAGAAATTAAACGCAATGCTTATTACAAGGAAAGTATCTTTGTTGGCTACCGCTACTATGAAACGGCTGGCGTTAAAGTCAAATATCCTTTTGGCTACGGCTTGAGCTACACCACTTTTGCTTACAGCAATCTGGCTATTGATGATCATGGGATCAGCCTGGACGTAACCAATACCGGCAAGGTCGCCGGCCGGGAAACTGTCCAGCTCTATGTCGGCAAGGAAGATTCTCCCTTGATCCGGGCCAAGCGGGAGCTCAAGGGCTGGACCCAAGTGGACCTGGCCCCTGGCGAGACCAAGCGGGTGACGATCCCCTTTGATGAGTATACTTTCCGCTATTTTGACCCAAACCTGGGCAGCTGGCAGGAAGAAAAGGGCCGCTACCAAATCATGGTCGGCCGCAATGTTGAAGATATCGCTTTGACTGGTGAATACGACTTAAAGCGGGGCCTTGTCCCGGAAGTCAAGGAGACCAGCAGCTACCAGAAATACCGGGAAGGCAAGCTCTTGATGGTCACTGACCGCGATTTTGAAGAAATTTACGGGGCAAAACTGCCCGAAAACCGGCCAGCCGGCAAGCGGGAACTGGAATGGAACGATCCTTTGCTGGAAATGGCCAATGCCAAGTCCTGGCTGGGCCGGGCGGCGGCTAACTGGCTGGCTAAAAAGATACAGGAGAGCCTGGACAATAGCAAGCCGGACTTGAACTTCCTGTTTAACTACAATATGCCTTTCAGAGCAATGACTAAGATGCTGGGCGACACGATCAGCCGGCCGATGGCTGAAGATATTCTTTTTATCGTTAATGGCCACTTCTGGCGAGGCAGCGGCCGCTTGATCAGGGACTATTTCCAAAACAACCGTAAAGTAAAAAATGATAAGGATGTACAGCAATGAGTGATAAAGCAATGACGGCGGCTGACATTGAAAGTGCCATTGACCGCCTGGAAGACAACAACGACAGTTTGACCAAGTGGATGCTCAAGCACCGGAAAAACGGCATGATCCACGGCCTGCTCAAGTTCCAGGCCAAGAATCCCAACCTCTACCAATTCCTGGTCTTTAATATTCTGAGCAATTGCGCCACTGTAACCAACTTTGTCGTGCTGTGGCTGAGCACCCTGCTCTTCTTTAAGAATATTACTCAGCCCTTCAAGTGGTTTATTTTTGACTACACTAAGCCGTCAACAGGTGGCCTGGGCGGCTTTTACTCATTTATTCTGGCTTATGTCTGCGCGCAGGTCGTGAACTATTTCGTGCAAAGAGACGTCGTTTTTGGTGCTGAATTTGGGAAGGCCAAGCTATTCTGGTACGTGGTGACGGTGG
>SFHY01000166.1 GCA_004556255.1 Lactobacillus delbrueckii | reverse complement strand
AATGACTGAAGAAGTTGAGCGAGCAGTTGAGTTTCTGGAAAGCAGCGCCAGCTCTGGCCCGTTAATCGCCCAGCAGGAAGACCGCCTGGTCATCATCAAGCCTAGTGACGTCATCCTTGTCCGGGTCGAAGGCGGCGATACGGCCATCTACACCGGAAAAGGCAAGTATTTTTCCAGAAAGCACCTGTATGAGGTCTACCAGCAGCTGGGCCAGGACTTCATGCAGATTTCCAAGCAAGCCGTCGTTAACTTGACCTGCCTGGAAAGCGTTGAAGCATCTTTTAACGGGACCATGTTTCTTCGTTTAGAGCATGGCCTGTCTGATTACATTTCCCGCAAATACCTGCCCGCTTTTAAGCAGTATTTGGGGCTCTAGGAGGGGAGTAAAATGTCTGCCATGAAAAATATCCTGGTCAGTTCCCTAATAGGAATTGGCATCGCCGCCGTCTTGTCCTGCCTGGACAGCTTGTTGCTTTTAGCAAAAGGAGCCGGCAGCTTGACCATGACGGTTGCTGAATATACTCAGATGCTTGCCGGCATCGTCTTAGTCGGCCTCGGTTTTGGCCTGCCCAGCATCGTTTATCAAAATGACAAGCTGGCACCAGCCTACCAGGTCTTGATCCACATGGGGACCGGCTGTCTGGTCATGACCCTGGTCAGCTTTTGGGTTGGCTGGATCCCGGTTAAAGCCGGCTTTTGGCCGGCCTTCATGACTATTGCCGGTGAAATCGCCGTTGCCTTTATCATCTGGCTGATTTTTTACCAGCAGGAAAAGAAGCTGGCCCGGAAGATGAACGACCGGATCAAGCAGCTGAAAAAGTAGCTGTTAAGCAAGATTGGAAGAAATTCCAGTCTTGTTTTTTCGTATAAACAGGAAAGTTGAACTTGTAAAAAATAAGGAGTATCGTTTGTATATCTTTTAGATTCAATCTATAGAAATGTGAGCTAATCCAATGAAAAAATACGACTACATCATCATCGGCAGCGGCCCGGCGGCCAACCACCTGCTCTTCAAATTAGCAAGAACTGACCGGACCGCCTTGGTCATTGAAAACAACTTGTGGGGCGGAACCTGCCCAAATACCGGCTGCCAGCCGAAGATTTTTCTCGAAGGTGCCGTCCGTCCGGTCTTGAATACTTATTATCTGACCGGCAAGGGGGTAAAAGCAGCCGCCCAGCTGGACTGGAAGGCTTTGATCAAGCGCAAGAAAGAGATTTGGGCAGAATTTCGCGCAGAAGAGCGGCCAAGTATCGAAAATGATCAGGTGGATACTGTCTTTGGCAGCGGAGTAATCACTGGTCCGCATACGGTCAAGGCCGCTGGCGAGGAATATGAGGGCACAAATATCGTCATCGCGACGGGTCTTCTGCCGCACCACTTGGAAGTGCCCGGCAGTGAGTATGCCATTAGCAATGATGAGTTTTTTGACTTGGATGAATTGCCGAAAAAGGCGGTCGTCATTGGGGGCGGCTATGTTGCTCTGGAATTGGCCACAATCTTGCAGGCTTCTGGGAGTGAAGTCACGGTCTTGCAACACTCTGACAGATTGCTGCGGCCTTTTGACCAGGAATACGTCGAGAAATTAGGGCAAATGATGGAAGAGCGCGGCATTGTGATTCATCTGAACACGCCAGTTAAGGCAATCGGCAAAAAATCTGCTGCTTATGAAGTAACCGCGGAAAATGGGCAAAAGTTTGAAACGGATCTGGTAATCGACGCCTCTGGCCGGCGGGCCAATGTCGACGGCCTGGGCCTGGAAAAATTAGGGATCAAGTTTGATCCGGTCAAGGGTGTGGCGGTCAATGAGCACTTGCAGACCAATGTCCCGAGTATTTTTGCCGCCGGGGATGTCGCTGACAACGGGCAGATGAATCTGACGCCGGTTGCCTGGGTCGACTCCTACCACATTTATGATTTTGTCGAAAATGGCCTTACTGAAGGAATCAAGTATCCAGCTGTGGCTACCAGCACCTTTACCTACCCGCAAGTCGCCCAGGTTGGCAAGCGGGAAAGTGAAATGGAGGTTGGCGATACGGTTAGAAGAATGAAGCTGGGGTCGACTTTTGCTGCTTTGGGCGAAGGTGATGAGGAGGCGGAATTAAAGGTCATCTTCAACAAGGACGGCGAAGTGGTCGGCGCTTCAGAAATCAGCATCAATGCGGGGGATGACATCAATCTCTTCGCCCCGCTGATTGGGAAGAAGGACCCGGCTGAATTTGCCATGAATAATTTAGGCTTCGCTTTTCCGACTTTAGCCAACAAACTGGACGTTTTATTTCGCTAGAAGCTAACAATAGGTTGAAATTTGAAAAAATTTGAATTCGAGCAAAGGTTTATCCTTTGCTTTTTTCTTTGCCCACGGATTGAATTTTAGCTGCTTTTACAGATTGTTTTGCCTGTAAAAAGCCCGTCAGACCGGGATTTTTTCGCTGGTAACATGCGACTTTTTCCTTCAAGAAAAATCTGCTTTAATCAAAACTGAGTTTCGAACATTTGGTCGGATTGCTTAAAGTTAAGCAATTAAGTCAAGTGGTGAATGTGAAGACGGAAAGGAAAAGTGTGATGACATATTCAATTCAGCAAATCCGGGAGGGCTTAGAGAAAGCCGGCTATGTAGCTAATGACGAAATCACGACTGCCCTGTGGGCCAGCGTGAGCCGGGGCCGGCCCTTGCTTTTAGAAGGAGCTGCCGGGACGGGCAAGACCAGTCTGGCTAAGGCGCTCGCTGACAGCTTAGACCTGCCATACCAGCGGCTGCAGATGTATGAGGGACTGAGTGATGACAAGATTCTGTATGACTATGATTACCAAAAGCAGCTGCTGGTTATTGAGATGTTTAAGCCCCGTCTGATGGAAGAATGCAAAGGGATGAGTCTCAAGGAAGCTGAGCAGTACGCTCTTAGCAAGCTTGATTTCTATGGGGATGACTTTCTTTTAGAGCGGCCAGTCTTAAAGGCGATTAGGTCGAAAAAGCAGACCGTCCTTTGCATTGATGAGCTTGACAAGGCAGATGAAGCAACGGAATACATGCTCTATGAGTTTTTAGAGAATTATTCTT
>SFHY01000165.1 GCA_004556255.1 Lactobacillus delbrueckii | reverse complement strand
CTGCTCCAGGCCTTCGTCAAAATCCCTCTGATACTGCTCATGAAGGTTGGCCCGGCCCAGGTCCATCAAGGTATCGCGGATCAAGTCGTCACCAAATTCCCCATTGACGAAAATCGTTGAGAACAGGCTCCGGTGGTCGCGGGCAAATTGCAGGTAGGAGAGGTCAACATCGTATAAGGGTTCGCCAATAAATTTCTTCTGCAAGATCTCGTCGCGCAAGGTGCAGGATACGCGCTTAAGCACTTCCTTGCGCAGGCCATCCATGTTCTTGAATTCTAAATAGATTGGCTGGGTTGAAAAGTGGCCAGTCTGGGCAATGCTGCGGGCAGTCAAGTTCTCGATCCCGTCGGTCAAGGCCTTCTTGTAGGCGATGTCCAATATTCGCTCGCGATCAATTTCTTTC
The DNA here is from genome assembly GCA_004556255.1 of Lactobacillus delbrueckii. GTDB lineage: Bacteria > Bacillota > Bacilli > Lactobacillales > Lactobacillaceae > Lactobacillus > Lactobacillus delbrueckii_B. The sequence continues at coordinate 2,702 of SFHY01000165.1, read as the reverse complement.
CTTCTGGCCATCATCCGCTCCACCTAATTTCATCATATTTTGTAAACACTTTACTATTTTATTCCTAACCATAACAAGCTTTTTAGCTGATTCTATTAGCTTAGACTAATGAATCATCAGCAATCAGCCTATAAAAAACACTTATTCGTACTAATTTATATATTAGCACAATATCAAACCAGCGGCGTATTTTTAGTAAAAAGTTAAGCAGATAACCCCCCGTCCCTGCGGGCAGAGGCAAAATAAGGTAAAATCTAAACAAGAGCAAACGGAGAAAAGAGGACAAATTATGACAACACACGGACGTTCATCCTGCACTTCAATCTTGATCGGGAAAAAGGCCAGCCTTGACGGCAGCGTGATTATCGGCCGCAATGAAGACTCACGGACAGCTTGGCCCAAGCACCTGGCCTTCCACCAGCGGCAAACAGGAGCCCAGACTTTCAAGTCACATGATAACAAGTTCACAATCGATTTGCCAGAGGAAGCCTTTGCATATTCATCCACTCCAGAATGGACGAAAAAGTACGGGCTTTTTGAAGAAGACGGGATCAATGAGTACCATGTAGCCATGAGCGCTACGGAAAGCGCTTACGCTAACGAGCGGGTTTTGGCCATCGACCCCTTTGACGCTGAAAAGGGCCTTTTGGAAGAAGCCATGGTGACTATTGTTTTGCCTTACGTCAAGACGGCCCAAGAAGGGGTCAAGCGCTTGGGCGAAATCGTGGAAAAGTACGGGGCAGCTGAATCAAACGGGATTCTGTTTGCGGACAGAGACGAGGCCTGGTACTTGGAAATCGGGTCCGGCCACCACTGGGTTGCCCAGAGAATCCCGGACGACTCCTACACGGTGGTTGCCAACCAGCTGTCAATTCAGGAGATCGACTTTAACGATCCGGCCAACTTCCTTTATTCAGCCGGCCTGCAGGAATTCGTTTATGAGCACCAGCTGTGGCCAAAGGAAGCCAAGTTTAACTGGCGGGAGATTTTTGGCACGAGAAGCGAGAGCGACCTGCACTACAACACCCCGCGGGTTTGGTACGGGCAGAAGCTGCTGACCCCGTCAGTTAAGCAAGAGCCGCAGTCTTTTGATCTGCCATTTATTCAAAAGGCGGACCGGCCGCTGAGCGTCCAGGATGCCCAGACTGTGCTGGCCAGCCACTACAGCGACACGGAATATGACTTGACCAACCCGAAGAACGCGGGCCAGGCAAGCTTCCGGCCGATCGGGGTGGCGACGACCCAGGAATCCCACCTCTTGCAGCTTAAGGGCGAGGACATGTACCACTGGCTGGCCATGGGGGTTACGGCGCAGAGCGTCTACATTCCTTTCTTCCCGCAGGGGACCAAGGTGCCTTACATGTGGGGCAATGGCAAGGTCGACTACAGCCCGAACTCTGCCTACTGGATCTTCAAGCTGGCCGGGGTTCTGGTTGACCGGAACTGGGGCAAGTACGGCAAGGAACTGGCCAACGCCCAAACGGAAGCCAAGGAAAAGGTCCTGCACCTCCGCTATGAATACGACCAGAAGCTGCATGCTGACCCAAGTCAGGCCACGGCGATCGCGGATGAGGCCAATGCCAAGATGGCCAAGACGGTGACGGACATCTACAACAAGCTGATCAGCAGCTTGATTACCCAGCAGACGGGCGATTCCCCGCTCAGCTTCCAGATGGACCCGAACTTGTAAAAAAGCAAATTAAAACAGGCGTGAAAGTGCACCATTGCTGCTTTCGCGCCTGTTTTGTTGTTGTCACTAATGGTAGCTGATCGTCTGAACCGCTCTTTTGGCATTGATCTCCCTGAAGAAGACCGGTGCCGAGACCCCTTTTAGGATCTGGTCGTTGGTATAAGTCACGATCACCGTATCGTCGTAGCCGAGCCCGCGGAGCAGCTTGCGGTTCATAGTCGCCAATAGCTGCCCCTTTTTTACTTCCTGGCCGGCTTCAACTAAAATGTCGCAGCCGCCCCCGCCTAGCTCTACCGTATTCAAACCCAGGTGGATCAAGAGATCCAGCCCTTCTTTGGTCCGGATGCCAATCTCATGGTTGGTTGGAAACAAGGAAGTAACCGTGCCGTTCAAGGGAGCATAGATCAAGTCGCTGGACGGCTGAACCGCGAAGCCCTCGCCCAGTCCCTTGCTGGCAAAAATCTCATCGTTGACGTCCTCGAGCGGGAACAACCTGCCCTGGACCGGAGCCAGAACCTTGCTCAGCCGGGCCCTGCTCTTTAGCAAATCAAAAATTCTAAACATAAATCAACCTCAAAATGATATTCAGACTAAAATATGTAAGCGCAATCATCACTGTCTAGTTTATCATTTTGCTGGTAGTTTTACTACATGTTCCCGCTAATAATTGTCATTTTCCAAAGTCAATTCTCCACCAAAGGCTTCCAAGCGGTCAACTTCAGCCAGGTTGATTTGGCCAGCAAAAGTCTCGTACTTGCCAGACGGGTATTGCTCAAAGCTTAAGGCATCCCCTTCCTTGCTCTTCAAGACGCCATATTCTGCTTCTTCCTCATCTTTCATGACAAAGGACACGACTTGCCCGACAGCTAATTGCCAGAAGTCCTGCATCTGCTTGATGTTTGCTGCTTTACCTTGAACTTCAAAGGGATCTCCTAATCCTTTTTCCTTAAGCTGACGCCGGCAACGGCTGATATCTTGTAAATACTCTGATTGATCAATTACTCTGTCAACG
>SFHY01000017.1 GCA_004556255.1 Lactobacillus delbrueckii | reverse complement strand
ACTTGATTGACGAACTTAAGGTAAAGCAAAACAAGTACTGGAAGACTGTCAAGGTTGGCCGTACCCACCTGCAAGACGCTACTCCTTTGACTTTCGGCCAAGAAGTTTCCGGCTACATCTCAGCCTTGAAGCATGACCTGGCTTACATCCAAGAATTGAAGCCAAGCCTTTACGAATTGGCTATCGGTGGTACTGCCGTAGGTACTGGCTTGAACGCCGCTCCAGGCATGACTGAAGCTATCGCTGGCAAGCTGTCAGAAGTTTACGGCCACGAATTCAAGGTCGACACCAACAAGTTCTGGGGCCTGGCTCACCACTCAGCTTTGAGCGTAATGCACGGCGCCTTCAAGACTTTGGCCAACGACATGTTCAAGATCGCCCAAGACATCCGCTTCCTGGCTTCTGGCCCACGTGCCGGCTACGGTGAACTTAACATCCCAGCCAACGAACCAGGCTCATCAATCATGCCAGGCAAGGTTAACCCAACCCAAGCTGAAGCCGTAACCATGGCTGTAGCCCGCGTATTGGGTAACGACGTAACCATCAACTTCGCTGCCAGCCAAGGTAACTTCGAAATGAACGTCTTCAAGACTGTCATGATCGCTGCCTTCCTGGAATCAGCTGACATCCTGGCCGGCACTATTACTGGCTTCGCTGACAAGATGATCCACGGTTTGACTGTCAACGAACAAAGAATGGACGACCTGCTGGAAAACTCCCTGATGACAGTTACTGCTCTGTCACCAAAGATCGGCTACCACGAAGCTGCCGTAATCGCTCAAACTGCTCAACGCGAAGGCACTACCTTGAAGGAAGCTGCCTTGAAGAGCGGCAAGGTGACTGAAGAACAATACGATGAATGGATGGACTACATGGCCATGACCAACATCGACCGGACTAAGCCGGAGGAATAGTTTTTTCAAAAAACGGGAGAAAAAATGTTAGCAAAAGTTAATTACAAAGGCTTTATCTGGCCTTTGATCATCGGGATTGGGCTCTTCCTGCTCACTCCTCTGCGCCCGGCGACCATCACCGTTGCCGGCTGGCATATGTTCGCCATCTTCCTGGCGACGATCATTGCCTGCATCACCAAGCCCCTGCCAATCGCCGGGGTGTCAATCATCGCCTACGTGACCATCATCGGCCTGGGCCTGGTGCAAATGAAGCCAGCCCTGTCAGCCTTCGCTGACTCAACTCCATGGACCATCGCTATGGCCTACATGATTGCTCGGGGCTTTACCAAGACTGGCTTGGGCCGGCGGATCGCTTTGATCTTCGTCCGGGCCTTCGGGAAAAAGACTTTGGGTCTGGCCTACTCCTTATCCATGATCGACTTGGTCGTTTCACCAGCTACCCCAAGTAACACTGCCCGGTCTGGTGGTATCGTCCTGCCAATCATCGAATCCTTGTCCGACACCTTCGGTTCCAAGGTTTCTGACGGTACGGAAGACAAGATCGGTTCCTACCTGGTCTTCAACGAATTCCACGCCAACACGATCTCATCCAGTCTCTTCATGACTGCCTCAGCTCCTAACGTGGCCGCGGTTGGTCTGGCAGCGGCTAACGGGGTCAAGATTTCCTGGTTCGGCTGGGTAGCAGCCGCTATCGTGCCGGCCTTGATCTCCTTCATCTTAGTGCCAATCATCATTTACAAGATGTACCCGCCTAAGATCAAGGAAACTCCTAACGCCAAGGAATGGGCTGACGGCCAATTGAAGGAAATGGGCGCTATGAAGGCTTCTGAGAAGGTTATGATGGTAGTCTTCATCCTGGCCCTTGTCTTGTGGATGCTGTCCAGCTTCATTGGCTTGGACGCTACCTGGGTAGCCTTCCTGGCAACCGCGCTTTTGCTGGTAACCGGGGTTTTGACTACCAAGGACATGCTGAGCGAAACTGGTGCCTGGAACGTTGTCATCTGGTTCTCAATCTTGATCTTCATGGCCAACCAACTGAGCCTTAAGGGCGGCGTGATTCCGTGGCTGCAGGCTTCAATCAAGTCTGTCATCGGCGGCATGTCACCAGTTCTGGTCATGGCCATCCTGGTTCTGGTTTACTTCTACAGCCACTACCTCTTTGCCTCCGGCACGGCCCACGTTGTTGCCATGTACGCGCCTCTGCTCTTGATTGCCAAGAGTGCTGGCGTACCGGTAATGTTCGCGGCTATCATGCTGGGCATGACTGGGGCGATCTTCCAGTCAACCACCCACTACTCATGTGGGCCGGCTACTGCCCTCTTCGCCCCAGGCTATGTCAAGCAGACTGACTGGTGGAAGATGTGCTTTGTTTTGGGTCTTTTCTACCTGGTAGTCTACGGCGGCATCGGAGGCTTATGGATGAAGCTGATCGGCCTGTGGTAAAAAGTTTAAAAGCAAGTTTGCAAAGTGCTTGTAAGTAAAGTAAAAAGTTTGTAAGCGAAAAGGCAGCTCCGTTCTGGAGCTGCCTTTTTAGCGCGGTTAAAATATCGATGTTACTATTTTGCTAGTTAAAATGCTAGTTACTATGGAGATTACGGAAATAAAATTACTTGTTGAAAGTGAGCTTGGACTTGGTCATTGGCGCCAGCTTGTTGGAGTGGACGATTAAGCTCTTGTTCATGGTCTGCCACTTGCCTTGCGCGTAGTCAGCGTTCTTCTGGTTCTGCTCAGTCAAGTAGGCCGTCAGCTTGTCACCGGACAAAGTCTTGGCTACCTTGTCGCTTTGGGCCAGGTTGGCCTTGAGCTGCTTAGTTACGGCCTTCTTGGTTGGGTTAACGTCCTTGTAGATCAGGTCCGTCTTCTTGCCAGTTGCGCTGTCAATAAACTTCTTGTGCTTGTAGGCTTCAACTACCATGGCCGTGGTCTTGTAAGTCCAGTAGGCAGACTTGGTATTAGTCGGGTCCTGGTAGTCGCCGTTAACCTTGTACTGGCTTGGCGTGTCACTGATGTTGGTGTAGAAAGGCAGGTAGACGCTGGTCGCCGGGGAGGCCATGGCCAGCCACTGGATAGCCGCGTATTCCTTAGGCACATTGTTTCTGATCTGCAGGATGTGGGATTCCACGTCAGTTGGCACGTTGATTGGCCGGTAGCCGCCCTTCCACTTGCCGTAGCTGGAGTACTTGGTCCCGGTGAAGTGGGAGGAAAGCACCTGGCCAACCTTGGCTGGGCTGACCTTCTTATCCGGCTTGAGGAAGAGGGTGTAGGACTTCTTGGTAATTGACTGCTTCTTGCTTGGGGTCAAGATTCTCTGCCCGTCCCACATTCTTGGCCGGTTGTAGATGGCGTCGGTCTTGTCGTTGGTGCCAAAAGCCTTGGAGTAGTTGACCGTGCCTTTTGCATAGCCGGCCAGCTTGATCTTCTTGTTCTTGGACCAGGCCTTAACCTTCTTGACCAGGTTGCTTGAAGCCATGTAGTTCTTAGAGTCCTTGAGGTTGAGCTTGCCGATCACCATTTGGTTAGGGATGACGGCATACTTGTTGTCTGGAACTCTGACAGCTGCCCAGGTGTGGCCGGAGCCGATTTCCATGTACCAGATTTCATTCTTGTCGCTGAAGATAACCCCGTTGTTTTCGGCGCTGCCTTGCTTTTCAACGATCTGGCCCAGGCGCTGGACGCCTTCCTTAGCGGAGTGGATGTAAGGCAGAATCACGTCCAGCATGGAAGCTTCGGAGATCCCGTTCTTGACTAAGTTGTCAGCCTTTAGGCCCTTTTTGTTGGTCGTGCCTGATTCCGTAGCACTCATGGCCACATTTTCGCTGTTGATCCCGCTTTCGCCAAAAATCCACTGGCCATTTTCCTGCTCGCCGTCTGGCGTGCTGGTGTAGCGCAGGGCCGTCTTCGGCAGGCTAGTCTTGAAGCCGTTGTCTTCAGAAACGTAGGTGGTTGGGCCATTGCTGGTCGCCTGGTGAACATAGAAGTGCTTGGACCAGGCACCCACGTCTTCATTGCGGGCAATTAGGGTTGATCCGTCAGTCGTGGCCTTCTTGCCAACTACTACAGTCGTGCAGGCCTTGACAGGTGCAGCGGTAAAAGCAGCGGCCAGGCCCAGGGCACCGGCAGCCAAAATAAACTTACGCATGATATTTCCCCCTATCAAACATAATCCTATCAATCACACAGCAGCGCTTGTCAGCGCTTACCAAAAGAAATCATAATCCTCTTGCCATTAAATTACAACCCTATACGAAAAAAGAAACTGCTTTATTAAGAAGTGACTGGGCAAGAAATTATCGGAAAATGAGAAAGATTTTTACATGCAAAATGGGGGATAGCTAGATTATACCGGCTGAAAAAAGGACCGGCTCTTTTCGGAGCTGATCCTTTTACCTGCTAAGCAGTGGAAATAATTAATTTTTTACCGGCCACTTTCTTCTTGCAGCTGCAGGACCCGGTCAGCAATGCTTTCACTAGTGACCAGGTGGGTGATGATGCCCGACTTGAGGGCGCCCAAGAGGGCTTCAGACTTGAAGCGGTCGTTGACCACGACGAAGCGGACCGGGGTCTTGACGATCTGCTGGTCAGAGATGCCGATGATCTTGTCAGTAATTGAGCTGAAGAAGTGGCCATCATGGTCGTATGGCCGGCCGAAGATCATGCCGGAGATGTTCTTTTGGTGGATGTTCTTAAAGAGGAGGCTTTCGTATTTTTCATGCAGGACGCTTTCTTCTTCAAAAGCCTGCAGGGTTCCCAGGCTGGCCACCAGGAGGTCCATGTTGTCGTAGAGCTCATCCAGCTGCTCGTAAAAAGGTTCCTTCTTGATCAAGTTGACCAGGTCAGGGTTGGAGGAGTAAAGGGGAGCGGGCAGGGCGCGGAAGTTACTCCCGCACTGGGCAGCGGCGATGCTTTCCAAAGGGTTCTTGCGGCCGTTGCCCTGGAGAGGATAGCCAACCAGCTGAACGAAGGTCAGGTCATCGTTTTTAACTTCCGTAAAGGAGTTGATGATGTCGAGCATGGTCGTGCCCCAGGTAATCCCGACATTCTTGCTGGATTGCATGTAGCTCTGGATCTGTTCAGCTGCGAAGCTGACGATCTTTTCACTGTCTTGGTTCTTGGTCTCCAGCTTCTTTAAGATAAAGGATTCCTTGAGGCCAAACTGCTGGCGGAAGGTCTTTTCCAGGCCGGGATTCCGCTTGGCACCTTCCTTGATGTTGATCTGGACGATACCGGTCTTTTCGGCGTCGCTTAAGGCCTTGTCGATGAGATAGCGGGACAGGTTGTACTTGGCGGAAATTTCGGCGATGTTGAGTTTGCTGATGTAGTAGTCGTGTGCGATGTTCGCAAGCTGGTCGTTGCTGAGCTGCATGATTTCCTCCCAATTTTAGACATTTTAAAGGCTATTTAAATATTGTAAAGCAAAAGGTTGCTTTTGTAAAATAAGTAAAAAAGTATCACTTTTTAAAAAAGACAAAAAGCAAAAAATGAGCAAAAAAGAAGGGGGAATCAAGCGATTCTCCCTTCGTCATTGTCTGATTTTAGTACCAGTTGTGAGCCAGCCAGAATCTCTTGGCGTTGACCCATGAGCCGTAACGGCCGTAAACATAGCGGTCAGCGGTCCGTTCTTGGTTTGCCTTGGACAGGTTACCGCCCAGGTAGGAGATCAAGAGTTGGTAGCGGCCGTAACAACTGCCGTTTCTGGCAGTGTAGGAACCGCCTGATTCCCGCATAGCGATCCAGTACTTAGCGGCCTTTTCAGCTGACTTCTTAGTAGCCTTCTTCTTAGCGGCAGCTTTCTTCTTGGCAGCGGCCTTTCTCTTAGCGGCGGCTTTCTTAGCAGCAGCCTTCTTCTTAGCAGCGGCTTTCTTGGCGGCAGCCTTCTTCTTGGCAGCAGCTTCAGCAGCCTTCTTAGCCGCGTCGTCTTGCTGGTCAGTTGAGTTTTGGCTTGAAGCTGAACTTTGGTCAGCGGCTTGGCTTTGGTCAGCGCTGGCAGTTACAGCTGCGGTAGCGGCCTTAGTAGTCTTCTTAGCCTTCTTAGTTGCCTTCTTCTTAGTAGTCTTCTTAGCCTTCTTAGTTGCCTTCTTCTTAGTAGTCTTCTTAGCAACCTTCTTGGTTGACTTCTTGACTGCCTTCTTCTTGGAAGTCTTCTTAGCAGCCTTCTTCTTGCTCTTCTTAGTAGCCTTCTTAGTAGTCTTCTTTACCGTGCTGGTTGAAGTTGCGCTAGAAGTGCTTGAGCTGGTTGAGCTTGCTGAAGCAGCATTAGCTGAGCTTTGGTTAGCAGCGCTAGACTGGCTTGCGGCCTGGTCTTGGCTGGCTTGTTGGTCTTGACTAGTTGCAGTTGCTGATTGTTGGGTAGAACTTGCGTCATTAGTAGCCGCTGAAACGTTAGCGGCGGGAGCAACCACGAGGGCAGCTGCAAAAGCAGTTGCTGATAAAACTTTCTTGAAATTGTGTTTGAACGTCATATGGTAGAAACTCCTCACTTGCTTCTCTTAAAAACTAAGTCTATGCTACTAAAGGAATATGACAGGACTGTTACAAAACCAACACAGCTCGTTAACAATCGGGTAAAATGAACATTTTTTTGGCAAAAAGATCATAAAAAAGCCGAGAAAAAGGCTAAAATTATCATTTTAAGCGCTTTAAATTAGCTGCACGAATAAGTAACATTAGTAACAATTGTCAAAAGAATGACATAAAAGGAAAAGGCCAGCCGTTAGACTGGTCTTTTACATATGCAATTATTTCAAAAATGGAATTAATTTCCGTTAGAAACTGAACTGGCTGATCGAGTCCAAGGGGCTGAGGTAGACGAAGCTCAGCTTAACCCGCCGGGTCAGCCGGGTTAATTCAGCCAGCAGCCCTTGCTGCTCCTTGGTAAAGCGGAGCTGGTTGAGGCTGGCCTTGGCTGGCAGATAGAGGGCCAGCTTGGCCGCGTATTCCATCGGGTGGTCATCTGAATCAAAATGGCCCAGGACCAGGGCAATCGCGTCCCGCAAAGGCTTGTAGCGGCCGATGTTTCTTTCATTATAAATGTCAGAGAAAAAGCTGGCGTAGAAGTTTTTGAGAAGTTGGTAGGTTTGCTCACGCTCTTTCTCTTGCTTATTATTTTGAAAAAACTTGCGGAAAATTGCCTCTTGCATGGTTTTGCCTCCTAAAGATGAATCAGCCGCGTCCTTGGAGAAAAAAGCTTTTTGACCTCGTCATCCAAGGGCGCGTCAGTAATTACAACGTCGATCCGGTCCAGGGGAGCGGATTGATAAGGGGCAGTGACTTCAGAAACAAACTTGTGCTTTTCAGCAACCAGGATGACCCGCTGGGCTCTGGAAACAGCCAGCTGGATCATGGCCGCGTCATCGGCATCGCTCAAATACGTGCCGTCTGTCCCCACTTTGGCCGCCCCGATAAAGGCAGTGTTGAAGCGGGCTGACGAAGCGTCTCCATGGCCAATGGCGAGTGGGTAAAACGGTTGGTCTTGTCCACGTTCCCGCCTAACAGGCGGACGGCTGGCTGCTGCATGGGCAGGAGGGCCAGGACATTGTCGATAGAGTTGGTGACAACGGTCAGGTCCTGCCCGCCCAGGCGCTGGCAGAGCAGGTTGAGAGTAGTTGAAGGGCCGATGAAATCGCACTGGCCGGTATGGACGAAGTGGCTGGCAATTTCAGCCAGGTCCCGCTTGACCGGAGAGAGGATATGCTGCCGGGTCAAGAAGCTGGGGACGCTGTCGTCGTCAACGGCCATGATGCCGCCGTGGATCCGGAGGGCCTGGCCGGTTTCAGTCAGGCGCAGGACGTCGCGGCGGGCGGTGTCGAAGGAAATACCGAAGTAGCTGGCGATCTCCCGGGTCTTCAATTCACGTTTTTCCAGCAGGAGCCGGCGGATTTCTTTAAGTCTGTTTGCTTGTGTCATTGCTTCCCCCTAAAAAGAAAATATCATCTTTTGCTGGCTTTGCCTTCATTTTATCAGTGTTTTCCTTAAATAGTTCAGTGTTTGTCAGTGTTTATTCAAGAAAACGCGTAAGAATACTGAAGAAGAGGGCTTAAGGCCGGGCCTGGGGGCGTGCGCGCTTTTTTTAAATGCTGGCGGGGGAAAAACAGATATTTTGCGTTAAAGAGGCTTTATTTGGCCTTTTTTGCTAGAATAGAGAAGTGTGAATACAATATACGCGAGAAAAATCAGACGCGGATTATAGGAGGAAACAATGGCTGTTAAGCGTTTTTACGAAACATTCCATCCAGATCACTACGATCTGTACATCGACGTTGACCGGGCAGCAAGATCTTTCTCAGGGACTTCCACCATCCATGGTGAAATCCAGGAAGAAACTGTCTTGGTCCACCAAAAGTACATGACCATCAGCAAGGTCACTGTTGACGGCAAGGAAGTGCCGTTTACTTTTGGCGACGACTTTGAAGGCATCAAGATCGAAGCCGGCAAGACTGGGGAAGCGGTCATCGCGATCGACTACTCAGCTCCTTTGACTGACACCATGATGGGGATCTACCCGTCCTACTACCAAGTTGACGGCGTCAAGAAGGAACTGATCGGGACCCAGTTTGAAACTACTTTTGCCCGGGAAGCCTTCCCATGTGTTGACGAACCAGAAGCTAAGGCAGCTTTCTCCCTGGCCCTCAAGTTCGACGAACACGAAGGCGAAACTGTTCTGGCCAACATGCCGGAAGACCGGGTAGAAAATGGCGTGCACTACTTTAAGGAAACTGTCCGCATGTCCAGCTACCTGGTTGCCTTTGCCTTTGGTGAAATGCGGTCATTGACCACCCACACCAAGAGCGGGGTCTTGATCGGGGTTTACTCAACTCAAGCCCACACTGAAAAGGAACTGACCTTCTCCTTGGACATTGCCAAGCGGGCAATCGAATTCTACGAAGACTTTTACCAAACTCCATATCCGCTGCCGCAATCACTGCAGCTGGCCCTGCCTGACTTCTCAGCCGGCGCCATGGAAAACTGGGGTCTGGTAACCTACCGGGAAGCCTACCTGCTTTTGGATCCGGACAACACCACTCTGGAAATGAAGAAGCTGGTTGCGACTGTGGTGACCCACGAACTGGCCCACCAATGGTTCGGCGACCTGGTAACCATGGAATGGTGGGACAACCTCTGGTTGAACGAAAGTTTCGCCAACATGATGGAATACCTGTCAGTTGACCACCTGGAACCTAACTGGCACATCTGGGAAATGTTCCAGACTTCTGAAGCAGCGGCTGCCTTGACCCGGGATGCAACTGACGGGGTACAGTCAGTGCACGTGGAAGTCAACGACCCGGCTGAAATCGATGCCCTCTTTGACGGGGCCATTGTTTACGCCAAGGGTTCAAGAATGCTGGTCATGGTCCGGTCACTTTTGGGCGACGAAGCCTTGAGAAAGGGCTTGAAGCGCTACTTTGACGAGCACAAGTTTGGCAACGCGGCAGGTGACGACCTCTGGGATGCCTTGTCAACGGCCACTGACCTGAACATTGGGGAAATCATGCACACTTGGCTGGATCAGCCAGGCTACCCAGTGGTGAATGCTTTTGTTGAGGATGGCCACTTGAAGCTGACTCAGAAGCAATTCTTCATCGGTGAAGGTAAGGAAGTCGGCCGCAAGTGGGAAATTCCGCTTAACGCCAACTTCAAGGCACCAAAGATCATGTCTGATGTTGAACTTGACCTGGGCGACTACCAGGCTCTGCGGGCAGAAGCCGGCCACGCTCTGCGCTTGAACGTGGGCAACAACTCCCACTTCATCGTGAAGTACGACCAGACTTTGATGGACGACATCATGAAGGAAGCCAAGGACTTGGACCCAGTTTCCCAATTGCAATTGCTGCAAGACCTGCGGCTTTTGGCAGAAGGCAAGCAGGCTTCATACGCTGACGTGGTACCAGTTCTGGAACTCTTCAAGAACTCAGAAAGCCACATTGTCAACGACGCTCTGTACACGACTGCTGCTAAGTTGCGGCAATTTGCCCCAGCTGGCAGTGAAGCCGACAAGAACCTGCGGGCTCTGTACAACGACTTGTCCAAGGACCAAGTTGCCCGTTTGGGCTGGCTGCCTAAGGCAGGGGAAAGCGATGAAGACATCCAGACCCGGCCATACATTTTGTCCGCTAGTCTTTACGGCCGCAACGCTGAATCAGAAAAGCAAGCCCACGAAATCTACGTGGAATACGCTGATAAGTTGGCAGAACTGTCCGCTGACATCCGGGCTTACGTTTTGATCAATGAAGTTGAAAACTACGGGTCAAGCGAATTGACTGACAAGCTGATCGGTTTGTACCAGGCAACCAGTGACCCGTCATTCAAGATGGACCTGGAAGCCGCAATCGTGAAGAGCAAGGACGAAGGCGAACTGAAGAAGATCGTTTCCTGGTTCGAAAACGCTGAAATCGTTAAGCCACAGGACCTGCGCGGCTGGTTCAACGGCGTCTTGTCCAACCCGGCAGGTGAACAGCTGGCCTGGAACTGGATCAGAGACGAATGGGCATGGATGGAAAAGACGGTCGGCGGCGACATGGAATTCGCTACCTTCATCACTGTCATCTCCCGCGTCTTCAAGACTCAAGAACGCTACGACGAATACAACGCCTTCTTTACTGACAAGGAAAGCGACATGCTGCTGAACCGGGAAATCAAGATGGACCGGAAGGTCATCGCTACCCGGGTAGACTTGATTGCCAGCGAACAAGCTGACGTCAACGCCGCGGTTGCTGCTGCTTTGCAAAAGTAATTGAATAGAGCATAAGAAAACTGTTTCCGGTGAGAGCTGGAAACAGTTTTTTGTATGTATTCAATCTGATTGCAATCGGTTACAATATAGGTGTAAATACTATCGTACATTCTTTGAGGTAATAAAATGAACAACGATTTTAAAGATATCATGCAAAACAGAAAGTCAATCCGGCACTATGATTCCAACGTGAAGATTTCCCGTGACGAATTGCTGGAAATCATCAATGAGTCTATCTCTGCTCCAAGTGCCTGCAACCTGCAATCCTGGCACTTCGTTATCGTCGACACTCCAGAAGGCAAGGAGAAGCTTCACGATTTCTTAATGCCGTTCAATTACCCTCAAGTTGACACTGCTTCAGCCACGATCATGGTTTTCGGTAACACTAAGTCATATCTGAAGTATCGTTATCTGTGGAATGGCATGGTAGAAGAAAAGAAGGTAACTCCAGAAGCACGTGATGCCGCGGTTAACACCTTCCTTCCACTTTACGAAAAGGCTGACCGGCAAATGTTAGTCGCAGATGCAATGGTTGATGCCTCACTCGTCTCCATGCAACTGATGCTGGTGGCCCGTGAACACGGCTACGAAACCAACCCAATGGCTGGCTATGATGCAAGCAAGGCAGCCGCAGAATTTGGCCTGGACCCAGAACAATACATTCCAGTGATGGCCATCTCCATTGGCAAACCGGACCCAAGTGAAGTCGTTCCAGATACTGTCCGTTATGATGTCAAAGACGTGACTGAATTCGCCTAAGTTGGTATTTCTGCCGCTGAGAAAGCGCTATAATATAAGTAGCAGAAAATGGTCAGAGATGCGTGAGAAATAAGGTGAGCGTAATGAAGATGAAGCATGCTAAGAGAATCGCCCTTTTGCTGGCTTTAGGCTACGCTGGTGGCCAGGCTTTGAAGCGGTCAGCCCCGTTCTTGAAGGGGGTGCAGGCAGGTATCCTCATGGAGAAAGAGAAGAGAAAGCTCATGGAGAGCGAACCTGTCCAGAAACTTAAGGAATTATCTGATAAATAGAAAGATATCTTGCGTACTCAAAAAAGGATCTACCTTCTCGATGAAGATAGATCCTTTTTCATATGCTTTTAGTAAACGATCACCGGCATGTGCACCTTAACCGCGTCCCAAACGGACTTGATTTCACTAGGCCGGATGTTAACGCAGCCGTGTGACCCGCCTTCCAGGTAGGCCGTGCTTGACCAGTCGGTCCGCCATGACGCATCGTGCAGCCCGCAGCCGCTCATGGTAAACGGCATCCAGTAGTTGACCTTAGAAGCGTAGTTCGACCCGTCGTCGTTTTGCCCTCTCAAAGTAGCGTTCTGCTGCTTGTACATGATGTACCAAACACCCTTAGGCGTAGCGTTGTCGCCCTTGTTGGCCGTCCCCGTAACCACGTCAGATACAGTTACGACCACCTTGCCGTTGACAACCACCCACATGTCCTGGCTGGCAATTGACACAACCACGTAGCTGTCGCCCAGCCCGTTGTTGCTCTTGCCATAGCCCAGACCTTGCGTGGTGTAGCCTTCACCATAGATGTGGTTCTTCCCGTCAATGGTCTTCTTGCCAGTCTCGTAAGCTGACAGAACCGCCTTCTTAGCGCTGGCCGTCCAGATCCCCCAGCCGTAGCTCTGGTTGGTAACGGTGATGGTTGACCCGGCAGGCGTCTTGAACTTGTAGCTCTTGCCTAAAGTCTTGACTTCTTTGTCCATGGCCTCCAGTTTCGCCTTCAGCTTGTTTGCGTCGTCGTAGTGGACAGCACCATTGTAGTAGCTGACTTGGGTCAAGTAGTCCTTAGCTGCCAGGGTAAAAGTCTTCCCCGCCACAGAGTAGTCCACGCTGGCCGCGGTAATGGCCTTCAGCTTGCTCTTGCCCTTCTTCAGAGCCGTGTTCTCGTAATTGTAACTCTGGTCAGTCGGCAGCTGGGTGTACTGCTTGTCAAAGTACTTCTGGACCTTTTCCTTGCTGATGGTCGTCAGCTTGCTGTCACGAACAGCACTGATCTTGCCGTCCTTGTAGACCAGCTTGTTGAGCGCCTTGGCCTGGATCTTTTCGACCGCTTGGTCAACCGTCAGCTTGCCCACCTTGACGCCGTAGATAGTGACGTTGGCGTTGAAGTGCTTCTTGTTGTATGCCACCTGCTTCTTGTTTTCCGCCAGAACGGTTGCCTGGTGCTGCTGGTAGGCATTGTGGCCCAAAATACCCGCGCAGGCCAGGGCGATAACCGCCACACCCGCAATAATCAGATATTTGCTGCCTTGAGTGTTTTTCTTCCGGTAGTCTTTGCGAGAAGTCATTAGTAACTCCAATCTGTTCATTAAAAAGATTGTGTTCAGTATAACACGAATCGCTTAGCGATTAAAATGTACGGAGAGTTTTTTAATATGAATTTAAAATTTTGTCTCCGCGATATCGTCCTCCGGCCGGTGGCCTTGAATCCGGACCAGTTGCCAGGCAAAAGGACTTTCCTGCTTCTTTAACTGAACCGTCAGGACTCCGTTTTCAAAAACAAATTCACATTCTTCCCGGCCGTCGATCCATTCGATCCGGTTTGGTTCTTCCGTTAGGCCTGTCACCTTGACCTCTGCAGGATAAGGGGCCTTTAAGAAAAGGTAGGCTTGATATGGCGCGTGCCGGTTGGTCAAGACAAAAGCCTCTGCCGCGTCGGCTGACAAGTCACTTTCCCGGCCTTCGTTGACCGCGTGGCCAAACTTGTGCATCCAGGCGTTCAAAGCGTCTAAAGCCGCCTGGTCAGCTTCGTCTTCGCCGTCCACGTCAACAACTAAGGTCTGGCCGGCCTTTCTGGCAGCCACCAAAGCGTCCACGACTTCATCTGCCTTGTAGTGCTTTCCAGCTTGGTCTGGCAGGTAGGCGATGGTGTGTTTTTCGCAGGCTGCTTTTAATTCTTCCCGGCCGCTGACGGCGCGGGCACCGATGTCCCTTGCCCGGCGGACCAGAGCATCCGCGTTTACATTTGCCCCAGTTGGGTTAAAATTTAAGATAATCGCAAAATCAGGGTTGATCATGCTTGCTCCTCCTTATTGTTAAACACATGTTTTATTTTACTAGATTATTAATAGGATGTAAAAAATGAAGATTGTAATTTCCCCCGCTAAAAAAATGCAAACAGACGGCGGCTTTTTGCCGAAAAGCCAGCCCGTCTTCCTCGACCAGGCTGAGGAGCTTTGGTCCTATTTGCATTCCTTAGACCAGGCTGATCTGGAAAAAGTCTGGCGGGCCAATGCCAAAATCACCGAAGAAGCCCGGCAGATGCTGGCTGCCGACCTGTCTCAGCCGCAAGTACCAGCCCTTTTTGCCTACAGTGGCCTGCAGTACCAGTACCTGGCCGCCGATGTTTTAGACCAAGCCGGGCTTGACTACCTGGACCAGCACCTGCGCGTTTTGTCCGGTCTTTACGGCAGCCTCCGCCCCTTTGACGGGATCGTGCCCTACCGCCTGGAAATGCAGAGCCCCCTGCCTGCCTTTAAGTATAAGAGCCTTTACGAATTCTGGGGAGAAAAAGTTTACCAAGAGCTCTACCGAGATGATTCCGTGGTCCTCAACCTGGCTTCCAAGGAATACAGCCGCCTCCTGGCTCCCTATCTTAAAGAGGGCGACCGCTTGCTTGAAGTCGTCTTCCAGGAAGAGAAAAACGGCAAATGGCGGACCCAGGCAACTCATGCCAAGATGGCCCGGGGCCGTTTAGTCCGCTGGCTGGCGGAAGGGGGCCGGGACTTGTCCGACCTGCCGGACTTCACCGGCTTCGGCTATGCCTTTGCTCCTGACCAGAGCGGGGCAGACCGGGTCGTTTTCCGGAAGAAGGCATGACGATTTTTCACAAAGTGCGAAAAAGGAAAAAATTTTTACACTTTTAAAAGGCTGGGAAGCGCTTGCTGACCGGCCTTTTTTCTTTTGTGCAATAAATCATAAAATTGACAACGCTTTCAGATGTGATTTAATAGAAACAGAGATTGAAACACAAAAAAGAAAACTGTAAGGTGAGCTAGAATGGAATATCATAAGTTAACTGCTGAAGACATTGAAAACTTGCGGCCAATGATTGCCGACCCAGAACGCTTTATTACTGAAGTAACTGAACACTGGGACCACGACCAATTCAAGACTGTCCGGGCTATGCCTGACCTGGTAATCCAGCCAACCACGGCTGAAGAAGTAGCCAGCGTCTTGAAGTATGCCAGCGACCACGAAATTGCCTTGACTCCACGGGGCAACTCAACTGGTTTGATGGGGGCCAACTTGACTGTGCACGGCGGGATCTCCCTGGACATGGTTAAGATGAACAAGGTTATCGACTACGACCCAGCCAGCTTGACTATCACTGTTCAACCAGGCATCCGTCTGAACCAATTGGAAGAATTTTTGGCAGACAAGCCATTTACCTACATGCCAGCACCAGCCATGCACTGGGCTACTGTAGCCGGCAACATCAGCACCAACGCCGGCGGCTTGAAGGCCATCAAGTACGGGGTAACCCGTGAACACATCCGGGAAGTCAAGGTTGCCTTGACTGACGGCAAGGTCTACAAGTTCGGTTCCAAGTCAGTTAAGTCATCATCCGGCTACTCCTTGAAGGACTTGATCATCGGTTCTGAAGGGACTTTGGGCGTGATCACTGAAGCTGTTCTCCGTCTTTACCCAAGACCAAAGCACGCTTTGAACGCTATCATTCCTTTCCCAACTCTGGACGATGCCATCGAATCAGTGCCAGCTATCCTGGCTTCCGGCGTTGTGCCAACCACTGTTGAATACATGGGCCGCAAGGTCTTGAACCTGTGGGAAAAGTACTACGACGCTACTTTCCCAATCAAGGAAGGCGACGGCTTCATCATCCTG
>SFHY01000164.1 GCA_004556255.1 Lactobacillus delbrueckii | reverse complement strand
CAATTCAGATTACGCACCTTTCCTACACTTACCCCAGCCAGGCAGAAGCAATCTTTACCGACCTCTCTTTGGATCTGGATTCCAGCTGGAAACTGGCCCTGGTGGGCAGAAACGGCCGGGGGAAAACGACCTTTCTCCGCCTTTTGGCCGGGCAATTGGGCACCCAGCGGGCGGTCAAGTCTCCTTTAACCTTCACTTACTACCCCCAATTTTTGCCAAAAGATGAGCCAGCCTACTTTAGTTTAATGGATGAGGCAGCTTTTGAGCTCTGGCGGCTGGAAAAAGAAATGAACCGGTTGAATTTGAGTCCGGACTTGCTCTACCAGCCCTTTGGCCTTCTTAGCGGGGGAGAGCAGAGCAAGCTGCTTTTAGCCCTGGCCTTCAGCCAAGAGGGAGTCTTTCCGCTGCTGGATGAACCGACCAACCACTTAGACGGCGCTAGCCGCCAGGAGGTGGCTGATTATCTGAAAAAATCCAAGTCCGGCTATATCGTGGTCAGCCACGACCGGACATTTTTAGCAGAAGTCAGCGACCATGTCCTGGCCCTGGAAAACGGGGAAATCCACCTTTACCGGGATAATTTTACCGGCTACCAGGCCACTAAGGACCAGCGCGACCAGACTAATTTGGACCGGGACAAGCAGCTGCGCCGGGAGATCAAGAGCCTGGAAAAGAGCCAAAAGCAACTGGCGGCCAATGCCCAGAAGGCAGAGAGCAGCATCCACGCCAAAGGGAAGATGAAGCCAGACCGCAAGGCAGAGCTCTTGGACAAGGGCTTTTTGAGCAAGCGGGCGGCTAAAGTGATGAAGCGGGCAAAAAATGTGGCCCGCCGGCAGGAAAAAGAAGAGGCAGCCAAGCAAGGCCTTTTGTCCAATATTGAAGAAGCACCAGCCCTGGACTTGAACTTTAAGCCCGACTACCACCAGACCCTCTTTACTGGCCGCGATCTTAGCTTGGAAATTGCCGGCCGGACCTTGTTTCAAGGGCTGAATTTAGCAATCGCCAGCCGCGGTGTCGTAGCTTTGACCGGACCAAACGGCAGCGGCAAGAGCAGCTTTTTGGCCTGGCTCTTGGGCAATAACAATTTTACCTGCCAGGGGGACTGGGACTTGCAGACGGGGCTTAAAATCAGCTACCTGCCCCAAGATTTGTCGGCTTACCGGGGGCGGCTGGATGCTTTTGCCAAAGAACATGGCTTGAACTATGAGAGCTTTTTAAATCAGCTGAAAAAATTAGGCCTGGAGCGAGAAGCCTTTAAGCAAAAGATTGAGGAGATGAGCCAGGGGCAAAAGAAGCGGGTGGCCCTGGCCAAGTCCCTGACTGAGGAAGCCAGCCTCTATCTTTGGGATGAACCGGCCAACTACCTGGACCTTTTCAACCAGGACCAGCTGATCAAGCTGCTGAAAAAAGAGCAGCCGGCTATGCTCCTGGTTGACCACGACCAGGCCTTTATTAATGCGGTCGCCAAAGAAAGAGTCAGCTTGCAAAAATAGCCATCCTGCTCTAAAATTTACATAAAATTAATGATAGCCTTTTACTTGATTTTACTTCTTTAGCTTACTCTAATAACTAAAGGGGGGCGGAAAAGGGATGGTACGGTACGTCTTTTGCAAGCCGGACAAGCCCAAGCTGACTTATTGGAGCATTATCGCCTTTATTGCACTTGGCATCATCGCCACGGCATACTTGGGGCTTACGGCATAGCTTACTGATTAATAAACTCTTCTTCAAAAATACAACTGCGCTAAAAAGCCACGGCATTTTCTGCCGCGGCTTTTGTCTTGTAATATCTATGTAATAAAGGATTGCTACAATTATTTCCAGAGGTCACTGACAAAGTAGCACAGGGCCGCCCAGGAAACCAGGGGTAGGTAGTGGCCGTAGTCATCTCTGCCTTCCTTGAGCAGGCGGCGGGCCTCTTCCTTGTCAACCAGTTTGAAATCGCCGAAGACTTCGGTGCCTTCAGCTCCTTTGTGGTTAAGAGCAGATAAGTCATTGACATGGATAACGGCCTTGACGATAGCGTTGCTCTCATCGCTAAAGCCTGATGCCGTGAAGACCAGGGGGGTGATAACTTCAACCGTGTCTTTTTCGCCGATTCTTAAGCCAGTTTCTTCCTTGATTTCACGGATCATGGCCGTTTTGACTGGATCCGGGCTGGCCAAGTCAGCCGGGTCAATCAAGCCTGCCGGCACGCCGAGCAGGTAGCTGCCAGCTGGATACCGGTACTCATAAAAGAGCAGGAGCTTGTCTTCCTGGCCGGCTTCCTTGATGATGATGATTGCGCAGACCGCGTCGGGTAGGGCGCTTCCCAGCTCTGGATCCTGCTTGAAGGCAAAGAGCTGGTCTTTGTCCCGCCTTGAAGCATCATAGTAGTGGACCCCGTTTTCATATGCCAAGTCGTAGAGCTTGACGTATTTGGTAGCGGCCAGGGTTTTGCTCTGGTCAGGTGAAATTTTAGGTTCTTGCATTTAGTGTCAGTCCTCCTTGTATCACCTTTATTGTACGATAAGAATGGAGCAGTCATGAGGAAAATCAGCAAATTTTTGAGTATTGTGGCCCTGGGC
The DNA here is from genome assembly GCA_004556255.1 of Lactobacillus delbrueckii. Lineage (GTDB taxonomy): Bacteria > Bacillota > Bacilli > Lactobacillales > Lactobacillaceae > Lactobacillus > Lactobacillus delbrueckii_B. Next base: position 591 of record SFHY01000164.1, on the reverse strand, counting down.
CTGTTAGTCGGGGGATGCAGCCAGGGGCAAAAGGCCAAGCAGACTAAGACGAAAACTGAAACCAAGACCAGCCAGAAGGCAAGCGGGGATTTGGCAAAACTCAGCGAGGGCCGGGATTTGTTTGCCTGGACGGTCTACTGGGACGTGGACAAGCCCTGGCAGACCATTCAAAAGGAAAGTCAGAACATCGATGCCGTCGGGACCTTCGCGGCTTTTTACGATGAAAACAAGAACTACGAACTTTTTTTAGCAGATGGCAGCAAGAAGCTGGACAAGGAAATGCGGACTACGGCCAAAACCAGCAAGATCAAGCGTTACATGACCGTGGTCAACGACACCCGGACGGCGGACAAGAGCACCGACCTTTTGGAGACCCTCCTGTCCAGCAAGGCAAACGCGGACAAGCATGCTAAGGAAGTCGTAGCTCTGGCTAAGAAGTACAATTTTACCGGGGTGGAAATCGACTATGAGCAGATCCGGGACAATCTCAGCCTTTGGAAGAAGTTCTTAGTTTTTGAAAAAGCCCTTTATGCCCGCACTAAGAAGGCAGGTCTGGACTTACGAATCGTGCTTGAGCCGTCAACGCCGGTA
>SFHY01000163.1 GCA_004556255.1 Lactobacillus delbrueckii | reverse complement strand
TCTCCCCGCCCCGCTTTTGCCGTAAAAAGCCGGTCAAGTCCCGGGCAAAAGCATCGGGATTAGTCACGTAATCTCCCTGGCAGGGATAAAGCTGGCCAAAAGCGAAATTTCCTTCCGCCAAGATCAAGGGCAGTTCGCTTGGGCGATTTTGGTAGCGGCTGGCCAGCGAAGCGATAAATTCCCGGTAAACCGGATCCTGCTTGAGCAAATCCGTTTCAACGGGCACAAAACTCTTCAAGTCCCCCAGGATCATAACCTGCATCTCTTCTTTAACCCCCAGCTTAACCAGGTCCTCGCACACCGCCAGGCGCAAGGCGTAGTTAGCCAAAGGATCCAGCAAAAGGCTTCTGGCAAAGGCCAGGTAGGTCGGCAAATCCAGCTTCAAGAGCTGCTCGTACTGGCTTTGGCTGACTGCCCGCTTTTTTCTAAAAGCAAGCAGGATTTTCTCTTGTTCCTTTTTGTCTGCTGGCAAAACCGGGAAGTCGACCTCCCCCTCAGTCAAATGCTTGACTTGGAGAGCCTCGATCAAAAAATTATTGGCCGCCAGGACTTGTCCATACTCCTCCAGCACTTTATCCCGGGAAAAAAGATCAGGCAGTGCCTTAATAAGGGCATAAGCCTGATCTTCTTCCTTGTTTAAGCGCAAAAGACGGGACAAGTCCAGGGCCAGGTCCTCGTCAAAGCCCAGCCTCAGGGCCTCTTCCAGGTGCCCGCAGGCAGCCTGGTAGTCCCCTCCTGCTTCAGCCTCCATGGCTAATTTCCGCAGGTTCTCTTGGCTAACGCTTGTCATCGGCCTTGCTGTCCTTCTTCTTATTCTTGTTTACCGGCTTCTTGCCCTTAGCGGCTGGCTTCTTGCCAGTCTTAGCTGACTTGTTTGCCGGCCTGGTCTGCTTCTTGCGGTTGGTCTTCTTAACCGGCTTTTCCTTAGAGCCTTCAGCCGCGTCTTCAGCCTTCTTCTGCATTGCCCGGTGCCGGTTCTGGTTGACTTCCATGACAACTGGCAAAACGACCGGCCGGCGGTTGGTCTGCTTGTAAAGGAACTTCTCCAGGCTGGAGCGCATGTCTTGCTTGAGTTCAGTCCAGTCAAACTTCTTGTGTTCAAAGTTGGCCTGGATAGCGTCCTTGATGACCTGGATAGAGTCATTCATCAGCTTGTGGTTGGCCTTGATGTAGACAAAGCCCCGGCTGGTGACTTGCGGTTCAGACACGATCTTCTTCTTCTTGCGGTCAATCGTCACTACCGCGATGAAGATCCCGTCATCTGATAAAACTTCCCGGTCGCGCAAAACAATGTTGCCCACGTCGCCGACCCCGGAGCCGTCGATCATCGTGTCTTCACCCGGCACGGCATCCCCGCGGAAGAACTGGCCGCGCTTAGTGTCGTATTCCAGGCAGTCCCCGTTTTGGGTAATGTAGACGTCGTCCGGGTCCATCCCAGTTTCAACGGCTAAGTCCTTGACTGCTTCCAAAAGCCGGTAGTCCCCGATGACCGGTACCAGAATCCGCGGCTTCAAGAGGTCGATCAAGGTCTGCAGGTCCCGGCCAGTCGCGTGGCCGGAAGTGTGCATGTTGCGGCCAAGTTCGATAACCGTGCCGCCTGCCCGGTAAACCATGTCACTGGTGATGGCTACCGTGGTTTCAACAGCATGTGACGGGGTCGTGGCAATAAAGACCAGGTCCCCTTCGTGGATGGTGATCATCCGGTGGCGGTTATTGGCCATCTTCTGCAGGGACTGGAGCGGTTCACCCATCCGGCCGGTTTCCAGGATGACCGTCTTTTCATCCGGCACGTCCTTGAGTTCCTTGACCTTCATCAAAAGCCCGTCTGGCACTTCCAGATAGCCCAGCTTCATGGCCGTGTGGACGATCTTAGCCACGTCCCGGCCAGTCAAAAGGACCCGGCGGCCGGTAGCAGCAGCGGCGTTAAAGACCTGCTGGACCCGGTTCAGGTTGGAAGCCTTGCCGGCCACGATGATCCGGCCCTTGGCGTTTCTGAAGACATTGGTGATGTAAGTGCCGACTTCATTTTCACTGGCATTCGGGAAAACAGCTTCAGCATTGGATGAGTCCGGCAAAAGGGCCAGAACGCCATTTTCCGCGATTTCAGCCAGCCGGGTCATGTCAGTGCGGTAAGCTGGCCGGGCTGACGGGTCAAACTTAAAGTCACCGGTGTAGACGATCTGCCCTTGGGGAGCATGGATGACGATCCCCAAAGAGTCGGGCACTGAGTGAGTGGTGTGGAAGAAGGACACGCTGGCATTCTTAAAGTCGATTTCCGTATCGGCGTCGATGACGTTGAACAGCTGGTTGTTCCGCCGCTTGTTTTCTCTTTGCACGTCGATCTTGGCCAGTTCAATGGTAAGTTTTGAACCAAAAACCGGAATATCCCAGTCCCGCAAAATGTATGGCAGGGCCCCGATAGAGTCAGCGTGGCCGTGAGTCAAAAAGATCCCCGCCACTTGGTCGCCGTATTGCTTGAAGAATTCCATGTCCGGAATTACCACATCGATCCCGAACAATGAACTGTCCGGGTACTTGAGGCCGGCGTCCAAAACAAAGATTTCATCGTTCACCTGAACGGCAAACATGTCCTTGCCCTGCTCGCGGACCCCGCTTAGAACCATTATTTTTAACTTGTCTGACATAAAGCTCTCCTTTTCGTAATCATGTTAAATCAATTTTTCGTCTGATAGATGCTTTATATGGATCTGTCGATCAAAACGCTTATAATCTTTTTAATTTTAACATAAAGGGCATGAGCATGATAGTCACTAAGCCCTCAAAGGAAAAGAAAGAAAAATGAAGCTGAAAACAGAAAAAAAGAAAAGAGGCCGGGAAATCCCAGCCTCTTGGTAGGTCTTTGATTAACGACGCAGACCCAAACGAGCGATCAAAGCACGGTAACGTTCCAAGTCGTTTTCT
>SFHY01000162.1 GCA_004556255.1 Lactobacillus delbrueckii | reverse complement strand
GTAGCGATCTATGGGGCGGTATCAAGCCAGCCGAAGATTCTGCTGATGCAGGGTGGTCTGCCAATCGTGGCTCTGATTGTCAGCTTTTTCGCGTAAGGATCACTTTTTCGATAAACGAGAATGGCGCGAGGCATAATGTCATTAAGCCAAGACATTAAACGGCGAACGCCTGTAGACACTCATCTAGTCAGATGAGTGTTTTTTTGGCAATCGAACCGCGCCAGTTGGATACTTTTCGGGAGTCAACTTTCGAAAAATCCCCAACTAAACCGAAAACTGCGCAACTGCCGCCAAGGAAAAAGCGGTCTTATTTCACGAGCCTTGATGGTATAATGAAAGCGAGGTGAAAATGATGAAATATGAAGCCGTCGTGTTCGATATGGACGGAACGATCTTAGATACTAGCGCCGATTTAACGACGTCTTTGAACTATGCTTTTGAAAAGACGGGACACCGGCACGATTTTACGGTTGAAGATATCAAGAACTTTTTTGGCAGCGGGGTCGTAGTGGCGATTACCCGGGCTTTGGCCTATGAAGCCGGCAGTAGCCTGGAAAGCCTGGTTGCTTTTGGCACCAAGGATGAGCAGATCCCGGAAGCCGTGACTCAAGCGGAAGTTGACCGGGTTCTGAAAGTTTTCAAGCCATATTACGCGGACCACTGCCAGATTAAGACTGGTCCTTTCCCAGGCATCCTGGAGTTGATGCAGAAACTGCGTCAGCGGGGGATCAAGCTGGCCGTCGTTTCCAACAAGCCGGATGAAGCGGTGCAAGTCTTGGTCGGGAAGCTTTTTGGCAAAGAATTCGACTTCGTCTTGGGTGAAAAAAGCGGGATTCGCCGCAAGCCAGCGCCGGACATGACCAGCGAATGCGTCAAGGTGCTGGCGGTGCCGCGCGACAAGTGCGTCTACATTGGCGACTCAGAGATCGATATCCAGACCGCGCGCAACTCAAAGATGGATGAGATTGCCGTAACCTGGGGCTTTAGAAAGGTCCCGTTCTTGAAAAAGCATGGCGCGACCGTGATCGTTGACACGGCTGAGGAACTGTATCAAGCAATTTGTGAGGAATAATCATGAAAATTGTATATGAAGCTGACCAACAGCGGGCAGCGGTCTATGACCAAGGCCGGCTGATTGGCCAGTGCATCTATGAAGACAAGGGTGATCACTGGATCATCACGACGACCAAGGTGGATCTGGCTTATGGCGGACAGGGTCTTGGCCGCCAGCTGGTCGACGCCGTCGTGGCTGCAGCCCGGAAGCAGGGCGTCAAGCTGCGGGCAACCTGCTCCTATGCCGTCAAGGTTCTGGCAAAGCCAGGATATGAGGATTTACACTAAAAAAGCATCCCCGCTCCGCAATTTTGCGGAATAGGGATGCTTTTGTGTTCTTATAAGTATTTTTGCGCGTCTAAAGCGGCGTTTCTGCCGGAATAGAAGGCGTAGCCGGCGCAGGTGCCAGGCATGTTTGGACCGTAGGTGTCGCCGGTCAGGCCGCTGGCGTCGTTGCCGGCAGCGTAGAGGCCTGGGATTACCTTGCCCTGGTCATCTTCAACTTCATTGTTGACGTTGACCTTCAGCCCGCCCATAGTGCAGAAGGCACCGATGTTCAGCTTGAAGGCGTAGAAAGGACCCTGTTCAACGGCTACCAGGTAGTCGGCGTCCTTGCCGAAGTCTTCGTCTTCGCCTTTAGCGGCAAAGCCGTTGTAGCGCTGGACAGTTGCCAGCAGCTTTTCTTTTGGCAAGCCGGTCTTGTCAGCCAGCTCTTCAATCGTGTCGGCCTTAAAAATGAATGGCTTGTTGGCAGCAACCGCTTGGTCGATTTCTTCAGCCAGCTTGTCCATCTTTTGTCCGCGTTCAACGTAGACGCCCAGGCCCATGAAGTTGCCGTCCTTAGCCATTTTTTCAATCACGCCGGTGTCCAAAATGCTGTAGACTTCATTTTGGGTGTAGAGAGCATTGCCAGCGTAGCTGAAGTTGTAAATGACGGATTCGTCAACGAAGCGTTCACCATCTTCGTTGACCCAGAGAAGAGGCTGCTGGCCGGCAGCGACGTTCATCTGGCTGGACATCATCTTGAAGTAAGGCTGGTCAGGGTCATCCAGGTAGCCGCCAAAGAGCATGGCCATGCCGGTGCCGTACTTGCGGCCCCCAACGCTCCAGCCCAGGCGAAGGCCGTCACCAGTTCCCTTGCCGCTTGAAACTGGGATCATCCGGCTCAAGTCATAGTCAGTTTCTTCAGCCATCATTTCCTTGTTGTTGAGGTAGCCGCCAGCTGCCAAAACGACAACCTTGGCCGTAACGTCTTCAGTAGTGCCGTCAGCTTCGTTTCTAAGTGTGATGGTCTTTCTGCCGTCTTCGTTCAGCTTCAAGGCAATAGCCGCGGTAGAGGTTAAAAGTTCCCCGCCCAGCTTGAGGAATTTTGGTTCCAGAGCCTTGTGGATGGCGCCGTAGCCGAAGCCTTCGTAGATGTGCCAAGTTGCTTCACCAGCCCCCATGGCTTGAACCCGTTCAAAAACCACGCCTTCGTTGGCCAGCCATTGGACGTTTTCGGCGCTGGCGTCAACGTACTTGCGCCAGATTCTGGAGTCTGCCTTGTACTTGGAGTATTCGACTTCTTCCTTCAAAACGTCAGTGCCGGAAACTTCGATCCCTTTTTCCTTTTGCAGGTAGGAGCCAACGGCGAAGATCCCTTCGCTGTAGTTGGCACTGCCGCCAGTAGTGCGGCCCTTTTCCAATAAGAGGACTCTGGTGCCGTTTTCCTGGGCAGTCAAGGCAGCGGCCTGGCCAGCCGCGCCCGAACCAACAACTACTACATCATACTTGTCTTTAGCTGCAATCGTCATGATATTCTCCTTAACAAAACTTGCTTGCTATTGCTTACACTTGAAACTATAAGGGATTTCGGGTTAGAGTAATAGAGGGTAAACGTTTGTACAGGCGAATCGGATAGTTCGGGTGGCTTTTAGAAAAGGTGAGACGATGGATTTTGAAAAGCTGAAGATGTTCTGCAAGGTAGTTGAAGAGGGCAGCTTCCAGAAGGCGGCGGAGAGCGAATTTGTCTCGCAAAGGGCAGTGTCGCAGATGATGAAGAAGCTGGAAGATGAGCTGGGGCTGAAGCTTTTTGACCGGGAAAAGAACAAGATTTTTGTCACCACGGTAGGCCGGGACTTTTACATATATGTCAGGAATATGCTGCAAAAGTTTAGCGTGAACGTTAAT
>SFHY01000161.1 GCA_004556255.1 Lactobacillus delbrueckii | reverse complement strand
ATATCCAGATGATGAATATTTCTTCTTGAGATTAATGGAATTATCTCGGAAGAAGCCTTAAGTCCCTTAGTTAATTTACACACGTTTTTATACAGAACCTTATAATTTTAAGAAATCAAAAAATACTCACTAATTCAAACTGAAGGTTCCCGGCTGGATCTTCTGCAAAAGTCCGAAGGCCAGGCCCTTGAGCTGCTGTTCAGTCTGGCTGCGCTCATTGACGAACATAATGATCCCGTTTCTGTTGTCCGCCGTCAGCTGGACGTAAGTCCCGTAGTGCTCATCCCTAATCGCGCCGAAGGCAGACTTGACCTTGCCGTCCTGCTTCATGTACATGCCGCCGCTATAGGTGGTCTTCCTGGCCTTGAGCTGGGTCAGGTATTTAAAGTCGCTTTGGTTCAAAATTGTACCGTTCTGCAAGGCCAGCATGATCTCATAATATTCAATTGGCGTGGTACACATGTTGCCGGCACCTGGGACCTGTGAAGCCACGGACTTAGGCAGGGAGACCGGTCTTTGGTACTTTCTCTGCCAAAGGTAGGCATAAGAGACCGCCTGGCTCCGGGTCCAAGGGATGTCGTGTCTGAGGCTGGTGTGGGCTAAACCCAGCGGCTGAACGATCCGGTGCTTGAAGTTGTAGGCGTAAGAGTGGCCGGTCAATTTGCGGATGATGCCAACCAGCAAGATGTAGTTGGCGTTGTTGTAGTTGAAGCTGCCGATCTGATACTGCCAGCTGCCGTTGATCTTCTGGGTCACCCAGTCGATGGCCTTGTTTTCTGACAGGTTCTTGCGCCGGTTGCTTTCTGCGCCAACTGTCCGGTAGCCGCTGGTGTGGGTCAAAAGGTTGCCAACCGTCACGTAGCGGGCATTCTTCAGCTTGGGATACCAGCGGGAAATCTTGGTGTACTGGCTGAATTGCTGCTTGGTATGATTCTTTTCGTTCATGATCTGCACCAGCATTGCCCCGGTTACCACCTTTTGCAGGGAAGCGGCTGGATAGGTCACGTTGTAAGATCCGTTCTTCATCCGCCGGCCAAACCAGGCATAGCCATAGTTGACGGTCTTGACGCTGCCGTTTTGGACTAAAAGAACTGACCCGGCCAGGTGGTTGTCCCGCATTACCCGGTTGACGTCGCTCTGGGTCGCTTCCGCCTGGACCGTAGCTGGCGCCAAGACCGGAAGCAGGAGGCTGGCAGCTAAAGCCAATTTACCGGCAGTTTTTGCTGATTTTTTTAAAAAAAAGTCTTTGAAATTCAAAATCTTCTTCCCTTTCTCATCATAAATATAACTACAAATTATGTTAGCCCTAATATTTACTAAAAACAAGGGAAGACGTGTTACGTTTTAATTACAGGATTTTTTCGCAAAAAAAGACCACCGGAAGCAACCGGTGGTCATTTAGAAGTGGTCAAGATTTACTTAACGGCATCCTTCAAGGCCTTGCCTGGCTTGAAGGCTGGAACCTTGCTTGCAGGAATTTCGATTTCAGCGCCAGTTTGCGGGTTGCGGCCCTTCCGAGCAGCGCGTTCACGAACTTCAAAAGTACCAAAGCCGATCAATTGTACCTTTTCGCCCTTAGCAAGTGCTTCTTCGATTGATGCAAACAAAGCGTCAACGATTTGAGCAGATTCCTTCTTGCTGAATTCAGTCTTTTCACTTACAACTGAGACAAGTTCAGTCTTGTTCATCTTGTTTCCTCATCTTTCTATTAAAAGGCTCAGCAATATGCCGAAGCTTAGTCATATGCTTAATTATAGCAAAACTTTGCCGCTGCAACAGCCTTTCTGTGAAATGGCTGAGAAAAAATACTGAAATTACAAAAACGTTTTAGCAGAATCCACCTATTTTACTGGCACGCAGTGCTTGTCGTTGATCGCCTTGACCTTGTTCACCCGCCGGCGGTACTTTTCTTCCATCAAAGGATCCGTGTTCAGCCAGGTCTTGACGATTTCGCCGGCCATCATGTCCCCGATAATCTTGGCGCCTAAGCAAAGGACGTTGGAGTCGGTGTGCTGACGGGCAAGCTTGGCGCAGAAAGGATCTTGGCAAACCGCGGCGTAAATGCCGTTGATCTTGTTGGCAATCAAGGCGCTGCCGTAGCCAACCCCATCAACGAAAATGCCCCGGTCACATTCGCCCTTGGCTACGGCCAGGCTGGCCGGGTAGACAAAGTCTGACAGGTCGCAGGATTCTTCATTGCCGGTCCCGAAGTCCACGACTTCATAGCCTTCTTCTTCCAGGTAGGCCTTGATTTCGTTCTTCAAGCGGGTGCCCGCGTGGTCGTTTGCCATTGCAATCTTCATGTTTATGCCTTCTTCTATTTCTATTTTTTTAAAACTTCTTTCGCCTCTATTCTACCATTTCCAAAGAAAAAGGCTGCTTCCTTTCAGAAACAGTCCTTTTCATGTTAATTAGCGATGTAGGCATACTTGAAGTTGTAGCAGACGCCGGCACTATTGTAGATAATGCCCTTGACCTTGCTCTTGATCATCCAGGCCTTGTTGGCTTGAGTCAGCGGAGTTACCCCCTGGTTGACCATCAAGATGTTTTCAGCCTTGGCCAAAAGCTTCATGCGAGCTGTCCCGGAGCTGGTCTTCGATGCCGCGATCAGCTTGTCGTATTCCTTGTTGCTCCAGTTACCGTAGTTGTAGGAGTTACCAGTCGTTTCACAGTCCAGGAAGGAGATCGGGTCAGCGTAGTCGGCGATCCAGCCGGACAGGGTGCATTCAAAGTTGCCGGCCAGGACCCAGTTGAGCTTGGTTTTGGAAGGGATGCTCTGCACCTTGACGGTGATCTTGCCCCCAAAAGCAGTCTCCAATTGGCTCTGGACGAATTCCGCCAGTTTCACGGTATTTTTTGCCGGCAAAAGTAAAAAAAGCATTATCTAGATAACGAATATGAGCTTGGCGCTATTTCCAAGATCAAATAATAAACTGCTCAAGTTAAGTCAACACGGTTTCTCTTTTAGCTCAGATTAGCTAACAAAAAAGCCCGCACCAAACGATGCAAGCTTCAATTCTTAAATTTATTTTCTATATGATTCTAGTCAAATTAATGACTAGATTTCGACTTATTCCATGATGGTTGTTGAAATACCCTTGATTTTCTTGATTTTGCCTTCGGGGAATTCGCTCGGATTCGTGACGTGGTGCACTGTTCCGTCTTCGGCGGTGACCTCATACGGCACGCTCGGGGCGGTGGAGATGAGATCAAGTCCGAATTCACGTTCGAGGCGCTCGCAGACGATTTCCATATGCAGCAGGCCGAGGAAACCGCAACGGAA
>SFHY01000016.1 GCA_004556255.1 Lactobacillus delbrueckii | reverse complement strand
TTCTCGACTCTTTGTATTGGCTCTTTGTTGGCCATTCCTACTTGCGGGTTGCCTTTCTTAAGCTGACCAGCGATTACGATATCCCGGTCTGGCTTCAAGTCGCGGCTATCGTCGGTATCCTCCTTTTTTTCTCTCAATACGACTGGTTCTTTGATCACTTTTTCCGCGATGAACGTGACCGCAAGTACAAGTAGCAACTTTCATCAACCATAAAACAGAAAGGAATTTTTCAATGCATTATCTAGCAATCGCTGCTAAAAAAGAGCTTCTGCCCTATCTGCCAATCGACTGGCCCAAAACTGAACTGACCGAGTTGGTCAACCCAGCCAGCCTGGCTGCCGTGGTCATCGACGAAAAAGACAGCCGGTCCCGGGGCATCTACCAAACCATGAAGGAAAAGCTGGGCCTGGACTTGCCCTTGATCGAATTTACTCCTGAGACCTCTCCAGCTGAAATCAGCCGCTTGGCCCAGACCTACGAAGAAGCCAACGTTCCCCGCTTTATCCGGGAGCTGACGGCTTTTTCTGACCAAGACGACCTGGTCTTCGATACCCCTGGCCACCACAACGGCCGCTTCTATGACCGCCACCCAGCCGGGGCAGTCTTGCGCAACTTCTTCGGTGACAACTACTTCAGAGCCGATACTTCTGACTGCGTTTCAGAACTTGGCGATATGATGAACCACACTGGCGGGCCCTTAGAAGCCCAGAAAGAAGCTGCTAAGGCCTTCAACGCCGACAAGGTCTACTTCTGCACCAACGGGACAACCAGCGCCAACACTATCTGCACGACCGCCCTTTTAGATGAAGGCGACCTGGTCCTTTTTGACCGCAACAACCACAAGTCCATCTACAACAGCGCCCTGGTCATGACCGGGGCCAAGCCGGTCTACCTGCCTACTGACCGGAACGCTGACGGCTTGATCGGACCTTTGACCGCCGCCAGTCTTGATGAAGACTTGATCCGCCGGGAAATCGCCAAGGTCGACCCTGGCCGCGCCATGGCTGACCGGCCTTTCCGCCTGGCTGTTTTGCAGCTGGAAACTTACGACGGCATCTTCTACGACGCCAAGCTCATCTTAGAAAAGCTTGGCCGCCTCTGCGACTACATCCTCTTTGACTGTGCCTGGGGCGGCTATGAACAATTTGTCGACGTCCTCAAAGACTATTCTCCTTTCCAGCAGACCTACGGCCCCGATGACCCGGGCATCCTGGTCACCCAGTCCGTCCACAAGCAGCAAGCCGGCGTGGGCCAGGCCTCCCAGATTTTGAAAAAAGACAGCCACATCAAGGGGCAAAAGCGCTACGTCGACCACAAGCACTTCAACCATGCCTACATGAAGTACGTTACGACCAGCTACTCCTACCCGGTCTACGCTTCCCTTGTCGCTAACAGCGCCATGGCTGCTTCACCGGCCGTTAACAACTGGTGGAACGATACCGTTAAATTAGGTATCGACTTCCGCAAGCGCCTTTTAAAGGAAAGCAAGCTCTTTAAGCCCCTCGTTCCCCCAACTGTCCGCGGGCAAAAGTGGGAGGACCTGCCAACTGATGTCTTGGCCCAGGACCCGGAAGCCTGGAAACTGTCCCCAGAAGAGCCTTGGCACGGCTTCAAATTGATCGCTCCAGGTGAAGTTGCCCTAAGCCCGGTAAAAGTCACCCTGATGACGCCCGGCATTGACCTGGCAAAAGCCGCCTTTATTGAAGAAGGCATCCCCGGCGCCATCGTTTCCCTCTACCTGCACGAAAAGCACATCATCCCGGAAAAGTCCGACAGCTACTCCACCCTCTACCTGCTCACGCCAGGCGAAGGGCAAGTCGACATGAACGGCCTTTTCTCTGCCTTGATGGCCTTTGAAGAAGCCTACTTGACTAAGGCTCCCCTGTCTTCCATCATGCCGGAATTAGTGGCCCAGTATCCTGACCGCTACGAGGGTTATACCCTCTACCAGCTCTGCCAGGAGCTCCACCACTACTACCAAGAGCATGACATCTTTAAGCTCCAGCAGGCTCTTTTCTTAAAAGACAGCTTCCAAAATTACGAGTTGACGCCAAAAGAAGCTGACCGCGAATTCGTCCACGGCAACAGCGAACTGGTCAAACTGGCCGACGCCAAGGGACGGATGGCCTTGGAAGGCGCCCTCCCTTACCCGCCTGGTGTCTTCATCGTGGCACCTGGTGAACGCTGGCAGGACCTGGACGTTAACTACTTCCAAGTCTTGATCGGGGCTGCCCGAAAGTTCCCGGGCCTTGATCCGGAAATCCAAGGGGTCTACCAAGAGGGCGGCGAAGTCTGGGCTGAAGTCCTCAAAGAAGATTAATATGACAAAAAACGTTGACACAAGGCAGTGTCAACGTTTTTTCTATCTCTTGAACTATTTTCCTTATTTTGCCTTTTTCCCTTAGTCACCAAAGAGAACTGACTTGACCGCGTTGGTCACGGCGATCTTGTCATGGGCGTAGGTCAAACCGCCCTGCATGTAGACAGCGTAAGGCGGACGGATCGGGCCGTCAGCTGAGAATTCAACCGTTGACCCGGAGACAAAGGTCCCCCCGGCCATAATGACTTCATCTTCATAGCCCCGCATGTGGCTTGGAATTGGGGTAACGAAGGAGTCAACCGGTGAGTTCTTCTGCACTTCCTGGCAGAACTTGATCATCTTTTCCTTGTCGTTGAAGGTGATCAGTTCGATCAGGTCAGTCCGCGGGGCATCCCACTTAGGAGACACGTCAAAGCCCAGCTTTTCCATCAAGGCAGCTGAGTAGATCATCCCCTTGATGGCTTCCCCGGTCACGTTTGGCGCCAGGAAGAAGCCTTCGTAGAACTCATGCAGGCTGTTTAAGGTTGGCCCTTCTGAGTCGCTGATCCCCGGGGCAAAAAGCCGGCTGGCAGCCCGGTGGATCAAGTCTTTTCTGCCGACGATGTAGCCACCAGTTTGGGCAATCCCGCCCCCGGCATTCTTGATCAGAGAACCGGCCATGAAGTCGGCCCCGTATTCAGTCGGCTCATGCTTTTCCGAAAATTCCCCGTAGCAGTTGTCAACGAAGATCAAGGACTTGGGACTGACTTCCTTGATGAAGTCGATCATTTCCTTGACCTTGGCAACCGGGAAGCTTTCCCGGGTGTCGTAGCCCCGGGACCTCTGAATAGCCACGATCTTCGGCTGGTCCCGCTTTAAAATCTTTTCCCCCTCTTCAAAGTCGACGCTGCCGTCTTCTTTCAAAGGCACGTAGGAGAACTTGACCCCTTTTTCAATCAAGGTGCCGGCCTTGTCTGGGGTAAGACCGATAGCGTGCTGCAGGGTGTCGTAAGGCATCCCCGTCAGGTAAGTCAAAGTGTCGCCTGGCACCAGGTTGCCGTCAAGGGCGGTAGCCAGGGTGTGGGTCCCGGAAACGAATTGCGGCCGCACCAGGGCATCTTCAGTGTGGAAGACCTGGGCGTAGACCCGCTCCAGCTTGTCCCGGCCTTCATCATCGTCCCCGTAGCCGTTGGTCCCCTTCAAGTCAGATTCAGCGACCGCGTTGTCCACGAAGGCTTCCAGGACCTTGGCCTGGTTGTAAATAACCTGTTCGTCGATTTCATGCAGGCGGCCGCCGATCTGCTCGTCGACTTCCTTGACAATTTTTGCTAATTCTTCTGGTAAATTGTTCATCAAAAAATCCCTCTGTTTGTTCTTTGTTACTTACCTATCTTAAACCAAAAAGGCAGCTTTTTAAATAAAAAATAGCCTTCCATGCAATTATGGAAAGCTATTTGCAAAAATTCTACTGTTCGCTGGCTGCCTTTTCCGGCAAGATCAAGTTCAAGAGAATCCCGAAGACCGTAGCCAAAGCGATGCTGGTCAGCTGGAATGAACCGATCTTGAGGTAGGTGCCCCCGATCCCGATAACCAGAATGACGGAAGCAATGACCAGGTTCCGCTTCTTTTCAAAGTCGACCTTGTTGTCAACCAGGATCCGCAGGCCGTTGGCCGCGATCATCCCGAAGAGCAGGAAGGAGATCCCCCCGATAACCGGGGTTGGGATGGATTCGATCACTGCTGACACCTTGCCGACGAAGGAGAAGACGATGGCGAAGAAGGCTGCCCCGCCCAAGACGAAGACGCTGTGGACCTTGGTCATGGCCAAAACGCCGATGTTTTCCCCGTAGGAGGTGGTTGGCGGGCCACCCAAGAAGCCGGCGATGATGCTAGAAAGACCGTCGCCCAGCAGGGTCCGGTGCAGGCCCGGGTCTTCAAAGAAGTTCCGCTTGGTCAATTTGTTTAAGACCATGATGTGGCCCATGTGCTCAGTCATGGTGACAAAAGCAATCGGGGCCATGGTGATGATGGCGGCCGGGTACCACTTGAACTTGTAGCTCACGCCTAAAACGTCAAAGGCGGGCAGAGAGAACCACTTGGCGCTTTCAACGCCGGACAGGTCAACGATCCCGCAGAAGAGGGCCATGAGGTAGCCGCAGATGATCCCCAGCAAAACCGGGATCATGCTCGGGAAGCCCTTCAAAAACATGTTAAAGATGATCGTGATGACCAGGGTAAAAATCGCTACCCCGAAGTAAGTCAAGCTGTACTTGCCGCTGGCGTTGAACATGGCATCGTTGGCCGCGGTCGTCGCTAGGGACAGACCGATAACGATGATGATCGGACCAACCACGATTGGCGGCAGGATCTTGTCCAGCCAGCGGGAGCCGAAGCGGGCGATCAAGAGGGCCACGATGACGTAGACCAGACCAGCCGCGATGGCCCCCTGCCCTACGGCCGGGTAGCCGTAATTTTTCATCAAGGCCTGCATAGTGGCGATGAAGGCAAAAGATGAGCCCAGGTAGGCCGGGATCTTCGCCTGGGTGCAGAGGATGTAGACCAGTGTCCCCACCCCTGAACAGAAAAGGGCAATGCTTGGCTTTAAGCCGATTAAGAGCGGAACCAGGACGGTCGAGCCGAACATGGTAAAGAGGTGCTGGATTGAGAGCAGCAGCCAGGGACCGAACTTCGGCTTGTCCTGAACGTCCAAAACCGCTTCAGGGTTCCGGAATGTCTTGTCTTCCTTCAAAAGAAATCTTCCTTTCCAAATACTGGAACCCGGAACAAAATGTCCTTGTCAGCCTCACGGGACTGAATTTAAAGGTTCCTTAACAATTGACTTACTTTAGCCTACTAATAATATTATTTTTTGTCAAGGAAGACAAAAAAGCCGCGGCTGACAAAGCTTCAGCCGCGGACTTATTTGTATAAGGAAAAATATGGTTTATTGGAATAGATTAAGGAGTATTTTAATGACAATTAACGGGCCGGAGTGATGAAGTATTCCGGCTTGCAGACCTTGGTCCAGTCAACGAAGATCTTCTTCATCAGGTAGCCAACCGCGAATGGTACGACTACCCAGACGATTACCAGCACCAGCACATTGTGGAAGCCGGCATTGTAAGAAGCTAAAGGAGAAACCGCCCCGATCAGGCCGAAACCACCGGAAGCCGGGGTCCCCTTAAGGCCAAGAATTGGCACGGACAGAGTTGAGATAGCCGCCGTTAAAGCGATCGGAATCCCGATTACCGGGTATCTCAGGAAGTTTGGCATCATCATCTTGATGGCACCTAAGAAGATGGCAACTTGCACACCTGGCTTGTCAACCTTCAAGGTTGCCCAGATAAGAAAGGCAGCGGTACTTGCCAGACCGAAACCAGCTGCGGCAGAACCCATGCCGGCCAGGCCGATGGCCACGGAGATGGCTACAGTTGACAGCGGGGTAACGATGATGATCGCGAAGGACATGGCGATCAGGATACACATTGGGTATGGAGCCAGCTTGGTGAAGGTGTTGATCACGTCACCGATGGCCGTGGTTACCAGGGATACGTAAGGCTTGGTCAGGCTGCCCAGGAAACCGACGCCAGTCCCGGCCAGGATTGGGAAGAAGACGATCCCCAGTGAGCCGAAGCGGTTGCCGACCCACTTGATGAAGAGAACAGCAACGGCTGCCGTCAGCATGGTGTTGATAACGTCCCCCATCCCAGCTAATTGGAAGCTGGTGGTAGTTACGCCCTTAACCGTGGTAGTTACCGCGGTCACACAGCCGGAGCCCAGGAAGGCTGCCCCGCCCACGCAGGCTGCTTCAGTGTAGCCCAGGTCAAACTGCTTGGCAGTTGAGAAGCCGCACATTACGGCAAAAAAGTATTGGAAGACGGTCACAATGTGCAAAAGATTGGCCACAATCGCGTTGCTTCCTGCAAAGGGAGTCAAGAAGGTTGACAAAATGGCACTTGGTAAAAGTGACACGATAATGGCAGTCGCTGAACCATTAAGGACTTTCATCGTAAATGATCCAACTGTTTCTTTTGTTTGAGTTGTTTCAGACATATAGTCTCCGCCTCCTAACGGTAGAAAATTATTATTACATTGACACAGATTATGAGATATCTAATAGTGTTTAATTTCTCTCTCATAAACTGATGCCTTGAATTATAAAGGAAGCTCCCGGCCTTTGCAATGCTTTTCGTCAATACTTTCATAATTTTCTTATTGAAAAACAAAAATCCGCTTTCTTTCTTCGGATACTTTATTTTCTTTAAATTTTTGTTAAAAAGCGGCCTTTTTTTACCAAAATTAAAAGCAAAGACCAATAAGCTAAGGCGGAAAAAAGTATAAAAAAGCAGCAAAAGACAAAAAGAAAACCCCTCACTTCCGTGAGGGGCAGATATGACCCGGGCGAGATTTGAACTCGCGACAACCTGGTTTAGGAAACCAGTGCTCTATCCAACTGAGCTACCGGGCCATACAACACATTTTATTCTACAAAAAATGTGTTGAAAAAGCTAGTGCTTTCGCTTAAGTCATCAGTATTGCGGCATGAAAAAGCGGCGGGGTTCATCCGTCTGCCCAATCTGGTCAGCCGCCTTGACAAAGGGCAGCCAAATCAAGACCGCGATGACCAGGTTGACCAGGGACAAGACCAGGGCCCGCCAGTCATAGTTAGTGGCCAGATAAGGACCGATGACCGGGGGCATGATATTGGGCACCGAAGCCTGGACCCGGTTGATCCAGCCCAGCCTGGTCGCCAGATAAGCCAAGGAAACATTGGCTAAAGGAGCCAGGGTAAAGGGCAGAAAGCAGACCGGGTTCAAGATGATTGGCAGCCCGTAGAGCATGGGCTCATTGACGTTGAAGACAGCCGGAGCCAGGGCCACCTTGGCTAAAGTCCGCTGGTCCCCCCGCTTGGAAGTCAGCAAAATCGCGATGACTAAAGGCAGGCAGACCCCATTGACGCCAAAGACCACAAAAGAAGTGTTGGTCCACAAATACGGGATCTTATGGCCGTTAGCCGCCGCCAAAAGGTTGGCGTTTTGGGCTGTGGCCCAGATCGACCCGACAACCGGAGCTAAGGCACTGGCCCCATTGATCCCAAAGAACCAGAAGAGCTGGGTCAAAGCCGTAATAGTAATCACCATGATAAAGCCCTGGCCCAGTTTCAAAAGAGGCAGCTGGATGATCTCTAAGAGCCAGTCGCCGAAATACTGGCCGGTGATGGTCTGGAAGAGATAGTTCAGCCCGCCCACGATAAAAAGGGCCAGCATGACCGGGATCGCTGCTTCAAAGGCCGCGATCTGGGCCGGGGGCATGGCCGTCTGGATATGCAGGCCCAGCCGGGCCTTGACCCCCAGGATGTACAGGGCCACGCCCAGGCCGCCAAAGAGAATGGCCGTAAACATCCCCGTCGTTGACAGCTGCTTGATGTTAAAAGCCTGGTCCAGCTTGATCCGTTTATTCCCCTGCATGAGGTAGGAATAGTTGGCGATGCTCATCATGAAAGAACAAAGAGCCGTCATCGCCCCGGCCAAGGGGTCTACCTCACAGGCCTTGGCCAACTGGTAGCCCCAGCTGAGGACGAAGAAGAGGGCAAACATGGCCACGCTCCCCCGCCAGACGAAGTTGCAGATGGAAATTAGGGGCTGCATGAGCTGGTAAAAAACATGCCAGCCCCAGTTGCGGTTGGCGGCAATGATGAGGCTCTTGATTAAAACCGCCACCGACCCGGTCAAACTGATCGGCAGGGTAGAAATAAAAGCATCCCTGAGGGCCACCAGCCAGCGGACCGAGGCCAGATTATTGGCCAAGGGCAGCAGGTGCCGCTCCAGCCAGTCAATCACGCTATTCACTTTGCTTCTTCCCCTTCAGATAATGCGGGTGATAACCCTTGTTCTTGTTTTTCTTCTTGGACTTCTTTTTCTTCTTAACTGCCTGCTCAATTACAGCAGTCTTTTTATCCGTCTTGTCTTTGCCTTCAGCCTTTTCCTTCTTGACCGGCTTGTCTTTACTCAAGTGGTAGCCGGCAAAGTAGACCCGGTCGACGGTCACTTCCCCTTCCAAGAGCTTCTTCAGCTTGCGCAGGTCGTGGTCGTTGCCCAGAGACACCACCTTGCCCTCCTGCTGCATCCGGCCGGTCCGGCCTGCCCGGTGCATGTAGGTGTTGGCATCAGTCGGGATTTCATAGTTGACCACATAGGTTAGTTTTGGAATGTCCAAACCGCGCGCGGCCAGGTCAGTGGCTAAGAGCAGCTTGACCTTCCCCTTGGCCAGGTCCCGGATGGCCTGCTGGCGCTTGTCGTTTGAGAAATTGTTGGCCAGGACTTCAAAGCGGGTCTTGCTGTGGGCAAAAATTCTGGCAAAGCGCAGCATCCCCTCATTTGAGTCAAAGAAGAGCAGGCCCCGGAAGCCATCCAGCTTGCACAAACGCTGCAGGTATTCCAGCTTGTGTTCATTGTCAACCTGCAAAAAGACGTGTTCAGTCCGGCTGCCCTGGTCGGGGCGGACGTCGACTAAAAGGAAGTGGCAGGCAAAAATTTCTTCCGCCTCCCGGGTGATCTGGGATTCAGTGGCTCCAAAGAGCAAAATCTGGCTGGAAGCAGGCAGGTTCTGCCCTAAAGAACTCAAGAGTTCCAGCTTGGCGAATTCCAAAATGTCATCGGCTTCGTCGATCACCAGGGTCTTGATCTGGACTAGCTTGATCCGGCCCGAGGAGAAGAAGTCAAAGAAGCGGCCCGGGGTGCAGACCAGGACCTCACAGTTGTCCTTCTTCAGCCGCTCGTCCTGTCTTTGCCGGTTGCCAGCCCCAACCAAGGCTAAAGTCTTCAGACCCAGGGCCTTGGCAAAAGGCAGGATGGCATTTCTGATCTGGACGGCAAGTTCAGTCGTCGGAGCCAAAATTACCAGGGAATTTTTCTCCCCCGGAATGACCCGCTCTAAAGCCGGCAGGGCATAGGCCAGGGTCTTGCCTGTCCCCGTCTTGGCCAAAGCGACCAGGCTGGCCCCGTTCTTAATAGCCTCATAAGTTTCTTTCTGGATCAAGGTTGGCTTGCTTTTGCCTTCCTTTTGCAAAACTGCTTGAATTTGTTCTGTGTAAATCATTGTGCTAATTGTCCATACTTTTCTTTATATTGCTGGCTGGTCCCGATATAGGCATACATGACATTCTTGTAGCCGATCCCGCTGACTCCGGACACGTGGCCCTTTTCCGTATAGCGCCAGAAGCAGTAGTCCAGCTTGCTTGGCGCTGACGCCGAGGTAGCCAGGAACTTGCATCCCGCCGGAAAAAGCTTCTTATACTTGACCGGGGCGTTGACCATGACCTCATGACTCTTGACCAGGGAATAGGCCAGCTTGCTCATGGCGGTCAAATTGGCGGCACTGGGGTCATCCTGCCCGCTGTCCAGCAGGATAGGCAAGGCACCCCAGTGGCCGGCCGACAGGCTTTTGGCCCGGGATAATTGCTTTGCCGCATTTTTCTCCCCGGCCACTTCAATGATGCTGCCATAGGCCAATTTGGTCCTGGCCACCTCCCGGCGCCTAGCGGAAAAATCCTGGTCAACCGGCAGATAAACGAAAGACAATCCGCCCTTTTGAAGGCGGCTGAGGTCAATATCTGCCTGGCTGACCTTTAGGCCGACCGCGCTCTGGCTGGCTCCTTTTGGCAGGGTCGTCTGGTTGGCGTAATTGTACAAGCCATAAGCCAGGAAACCGATAATCGCGGCCAGCAGAATCAAAAGGGCCGGCAGTGTTGCCGGATGCTGGAAATGCTTCTTTTGCCCCATCGCCTAAAACCTCCTTCTACCATTTTAGCCGAGAAATCCGCCTAGACCAAGCACAAAGATTTCTTGTATAATTTAAGAGTTAGACTCGTATTACTGGAGGGATTTCGTGAAAAAACAGATTTCTTTTGGCCAGGCACTGGCCACCGTTATTGGCTCAGTCATCGGGGCCGGGGTCTTCTTTAAAATCGGCAGCATCTCCCAGAGCACCGGGTCGGCCTCAGCCACCATCTTGGTCTGGCTTCTGGCCGGCCTCATCTCTATTTGCTCAGGCCTGACCGTGTCAGAAATCGCGGCCGCCTTGAATGTCAACGGGGCCATTGAATACCTGGACTACAGCTATGGCAACATCTGGGGCTTTCTCTTCGGCTGGGCGGAAATGACCGTCTACTTCCCCGCCCAGATCGCGGCTTTAGCTTCAATTTTCGGCCAGCAATTTGTGGTCCTGGCGGGCCTGCCAGCCTCCAGCAGCAAGTGGATCGCCGCTGGAGTGGTCCTGTTGCTCTTTTTGATCAATATGCTGGGGACCAAGGCCTCGGCCTGGATGCAGTCGGTGATCACGGTCATCAAGCTCATCCCTCTCTTTTTGATCATCGTCTTTGCAATCATCCGCCCGCAAGTTTCCGTCAGCCTCTGGCCCGTTACGGTGGATAACGGCGGCGGCTGGCTGGCCGGGGTCAGCCAGGGTCTCTTGTCTGCCCTCTTTGCCTTTGAAGGCTGGATCGTGGTAACCAACCTGGCTAAGGAAATGAAGAATCCGAAAAAGGACCTGGCCCGGGCCATCATCCTCGGCCTCGCCTTGGTCACGGTCGTTTACGTCCTGGTCAATTACGCCTTTATGGCGGTTTTACCTTTTGACAAGATCATCGGCAACGACAATACTGCCTACTACGCTTCCCTCAAGCTCTTTGGCCAGGCCGGGGGCAAAATCGTCACGGTCGGCATTCTCCTGTCGGTTTACGGGGCCTGCAACGGCTTTATGCTGACAGGGATGCGGACGCCATACATCCTGGCCCAGGCCAACCGCCTACCCGGTTCTGAGAAGTTGGCCAAGACTTCCGTCAAAAGCGGGGTCCCGGTCTTCTCCGCTCTTTTTGTTAACGCCATCGCCTTAATCATGATCGCCCTGGGCAACTTCGAAATCTTGACCGACATGCTAGTTTTCGTCATGTGGACCTTCACCACCCTCCTGTCGGTAGCCGTCATCTTGCTGAGAAAAAGAGAACCGGACCTCAAGCGGCCTTTCATGACGCCGGCTTACCCGGTCATTCCCTTGATTTCCATCATCGGGGGCCTCTTCATCATCGTGATGACCGTCATCAACCAGTTTGTCCTCTCCGTAATTGGCCTGGGCATCACCCTCCTGGGCCTGCCGGTCTACTACTGGAAGAAGCTTCATTAGGGCAAAAAACAAAATAACAGACAAAAAACAAACAAAAATGGACCATCCGTCTGGATGATCCATTTTCTTTTAGGAAAAATTATTCGTGTTCGTGCTTGCTGCTGAATTCTTCAACGACTTCCGGCTTGATCACGCCGATGTAAGGCAGATTCCGGTAAAGACCCGCAAAGTCCATCCCGTAACCGATAACGAATTCGTTGCCCACGTGGGTGCCGTAGTATTCAACCTCTACTTCAGTCGTCCGGCGGGCCGTCTTGTTCAGCAAGACGCAGCACTTGACTGAGTTAGCCCCGCGGCTGAGCAGTTCGTCCTTCATGAACTTCAAAGTCAAACCAGTGTCCACGATGTCTTCGACGATTAGGACATCCCGGCCGGTCACGTCGGCTTCCAGGTCATGGGTTACCGTGATCTTGCCGCTGGATTCAGTCCCGTTGCCGTAGCTGGAAACATCGATGAAGTCAATGTCGCAAGCCAGGTCCATTTCCCGCAGGAGGTCAGTCAGGAAGAAGATGGCCCCCTTCAAGGCACCGACAACCAGGACCCGCTTGCCAGCGTAGTCCTTGGTCAATTGCTGGCCAAGCCGCTTGGTCATTTTCGCGATGTCTTCTTCGCTGTACAACTTGTGATCAACTGCGTCATGAATACTTTTCATTAGGTTTCCTCGATTACTAATTGCTTTCAAAATGATATATTCAGATTATACCATTATTTTAACAAAAAAGAACGGCTTTTGCTTAAAAACCGTTCCTCTTTCAGAATCTTATTCTTCTTTTTCAGCTTGATCGTTTGTCTTTGGCCCTTCAACAATGAACCAGCGCATGAAGCCTTGCTGGATATCGTCCAGGGTAAAGCGGAAGCCTTCCAGTTCAACCGTCTCTTCCTTCTTCAAGTCCGGGTACCGCTCCATCATGTAGCCACCGATGGTGATGATGTCGCTGTTTTGGAAGCTCTTGAGGTTCCGGTGGAAGTAGCGCTCAAAGTCGTACAAGGTCGTCTTGCCGGAAACATGGATGTTGCCTTCGGCGTCCTTGATAATGTAGTCGTCAGAAACGTCATCGATTTCGTCCTTGACTGACCCGAAGAGCTCTTCGTAAATATCCTTGTCAGTCACGATCCCGCTGGTGCCGCCGTATTCATCAACAACCAGCACGATTGGGGTGTGCTTGCTGATCATCAAGCGGAGGATGTCCTGGATCGGCATGGATTCCGGCACGGTGATGATGGTCCGGTTGACCCGGGTCACCGGCACCTTGTCATCCACCCGGCTCTGCTGGACGATGTCATAAGCGTAGACATAGCCGACCACATCGTCCTTGTCGTTTTCCCGGACGACTGGGAAGCGGCTGTAGCCGTCTTCCAGGTACTTGGCCAGGGCAGTCTTGATGTTTTCGCTGGCATCTAAAACCGTCAGCCGGGTCCGGTCAGTCATGATGTCCTTAGCCGTCTTGTCGTTCAGCTGGAAGGCTCTTTCCATATAGGTCAGGTCTTCCTTGTCCAGGGCCCCGCCATGCACCGCGTTCTTGCTCAAGCGGATGATTTCTGACTGGGAGTAGACCTGGTTTTCTTCATCGGCTGGGTTAAAGCCCAGCATCTTTAAGATGCCAGAAGAGCTGACGTTCAAAAGCCAGACGAAGGGATAAACCAGGGTGTGGAAGAGCTGGAGGGGATTGACGATCCACATCAGCATCTTAACCGGAGCATCGATGGCAATGTTTTTCGGTACGACTTCCGTCAAAACCACTTCCAGGTAGGTTAAGGCAATAACCCCGATCAAGGCTCCGACCGAGTTGACCAGATTTTTGGACATGGGGGTCAAGGCCAGCAGCCTTTCAAAAATGCTGGCGATGGTGTCCGCCCCGAACCAGCCCAGAATAACCCCGACCAAGGTGGTCCCGACCTGGGTGGTTGACAGGTACTCATTTAAATTATGCGACATGTGCAGGGCCCGTTTAAGTTTCTTCACGTTCCCCTGCCCGTTGGCGATCATGTCCTCCAGCTGGCTGGGCCGGACTTGCACCAGGGCAAACTCCGCCGCGACAAAGAAGGAGGCAAAAACAAAGATCACAAGTATTGCTAGTAAATTAATCCAGATTTGTGTTGTCGTCACTGTAATTCACCTAAATTACTCCGATTGAACTATTTACCTTTATTCTATCATTATTTGCAGAGTTTTTTTCACAAAGCACATCAATCTCAGAAAATATTAAACGGGCTGCCCGGGAAAATCCGGACGGCCCGTTTTGCCTGTTTATTCTTGTTCTTTTTCCTTGTCAGCCTTAGCCTGCTTCTTCTTCCGCTTCTTGTGCCAGATGAAGATGATGATCGCCAAGACCGGCAAAAGGATGGCGATGATGATCCAGATCAGGCGGTTCCGGCTTCTCTCCTTGGCCTTGGCTTCAGCCTTCGGATTGTATGGAATCCGGTGGCCAGTCACCAGCAGACGGTGGGTGTTGATCATGTAAGGCGTGCAGGTCATCAAGGTGCAGAGGTCCTTGCCCTTGACGATCTTGAGCTGGTCAACCTGGGTCGGCTTGATAACCTTGATTTGGTCCACCTTATAGGCCAGGGTCTGGCCCAGATTGTGGACGTAGAAGACGTCACCCTTTTTCATCCGGGGCAGGTCGGTAAAGAGACGGGAGTTTGGCAGGCCCCGGTGGCCGGTTAGGACCACCCGCGTGCTCTTGCCCCCAACTGGCAGGGATGACCCGGCCAGGTGGCCGATCCCCTTTTGCAGGACCGATTCACTGGTCCCAGCATAGATCGGCAGTTCCTGGTGGAGTTTCGGCAGGTCGATGTAGCCGATGTTTTCCTCTAATTCCAGCATCTTGGCATAAGCCGCCACGCCGGCTTGTTTCTCTTTTTTGCTAAAAGGGTCGCTAAAGCCGGCCTGCTGACCTGGGGACAGGAGCGAGGCGTTGTAGGCTTTGGCCAGGCGCAGGCGCTTTTTGACTTCAGCGTCTGACAATTTGCCAGCCGCTTTTTGGAAGGACTGGATCTTCTGGTGAGACAGCCAGACGTTATAGACCTGGGTCGACAGCGGATAGGCCAAAAGGCCCAAGCCGACCAGTAAAAGCAAAATAAAGGGCCAGATCGGCCCCTTTTTCTTATTTTGCTGTTTATGTTTATTTATCTGCTTTTTTGTTTCTTTTTTCATTTCCGTAAATCCTATTGGTCTTTTTTCCGCCGGCTCTTGACAGCCAGGAAGAGGCCAAAGACGAGGAGGACCAGGCCGGCAAAGACAGCCAGCCAGCTGACGATTTCACCAGTCTGCGGCAGGAAGCCCTTCTTCTTTTGGCTCGGAACGTTAGGTTTTTGCGGCTGAGTTGGTACCTTTGGCTTGCTTGAGCTGGAACTTGAACTGGAAATTGAACTCGAGCTGGAGCTTGAACTCTTTGGCACAGACGGCTTTTGCGGCTGAGTCGGCACGGTCGGTTTGTAGTTCTTCACGGTCACATAAGCCGTTTCCCCGGCTTTGACGGTAAAGTGCTGCGGGGTAGAATTTTTCACGTAGCCAGACAGGGTTGCCTGTTCGACAAAGTAATAGTTGCCGGCTGGCAGGCCGGTCACCTTGATTTGGCCGCTCTTGTCAGTCAAAAGGAGATAGGAATCCCGGTCATCCGTTGAAAGTTTGCCTAAAGCATCGACTCTCAGAGGAAGATTATCTCCTTCTTGATAAAGGTAGAAACTAACTCCGGCCAGAGCCTTGCCTTTGGCTGAGGTGCTGGCATAGCCCAGCTTGGTCAGCTGGACCTGGCCGGTTACTGCTTCAGTCTTTAAGTAGACTGTCAGCTGGTCACTGCCGTTTCGCGGCAAAGACAAAAGGAGTGGCTGGACCGTCACTCCCGGCTTGGTCAATTCTCTGATATAGTAGCGGCCAGGATCCAGGGAGAGCTTTAGCTGGCTCTGGCCGGCAGCCATTTTTTCCTGGAAAACAGCCTGGCTGGACTGGTCCAGCTCCTCGCTGGTCTGCTTGTTTAAGTCCGCCAGCTTGGCCTGGTCGTCAACCTTCCATCCTTTAAAGACGAAACTGGTCGTCTGATTTGGGCTGGGGTTGACCAGGGTTAGCTCTTGGCTGGCTGCCTGGGCCCGGCCGGCCGTGAAGACCAGACCGAGCAAGACTAGCAGCCCGCTCAAAGCCAAGCGGCCGCGCCGTAAAAGAGTCGCCATAAGTAATTCTCCTTTCTCACCCTACTTTTATACTCTACACTCTAATCTATTTTTCTTCCACAAGTTGCCGAACTTTCAGCACTAACCTTTCTAAAGCAAGCAAGCTCAGGGCCAGCTTTCCTGCTTTAGAAAAGCGGAAAGTCAAATGACTTTCCCGCTTTCAAAGTAACAAATTGTGATCAAATCAATTGAGTTTAGTCAATTAGGCTTGACGACGCTTCTTGATTTCGTAGAAGGCGAAGCCTACGGCTGCCAAACCAGTCAGAGCGAAGATCAAGGCACCGATGCCACCAGTCATTGGCAGGTTTGGAGTCTTGTTGTTCAGGATTTCTACTGGGTCAGCTGCTACTGGAGTAATAACAGTTGGATCCTTGTAGTAGGACGTCTTGTTTACAGTCACAGTAGTCTTTGCGTTGTCTGGCAGGTTGTAGCCCGGAAGATTCTGAATAATCCCAGCGCAATTACGGAGAAAACTGCACAGTATCTGTTTGTCTTTGCAGTTATGTTCGGAAGTGCGCTGGTGTTTGGCGAGAACGGCCACCTGGAAATTACGACCATTAAAGATAAGC
>SFHY01000160.1 GCA_004556255.1 Lactobacillus delbrueckii | reverse complement strand
CAGTAAACTTGACTTGGTATTCCTTGCTTGAAGCAATGCCTTCGTTGATAGCTGCTGCCAGCTTAGTGAAGTTGTCAGCGGAAATTTCCGTCCCCTTCTCACCAGTCAGGTATTGAGCAGCGGCCTTTTCAATCAAGGCAGTGTCTTCAGCTGACAGCTTTTGGCCAACCGTTATTGGGCTGTCGATGGTGACATTGTCCAGGCCCCAGACAGTCGTAGCGGTTGCTTCAACAGTTGAACTTGCCTTTTCAATCACCTTTTCGTCCTTAACCAAGGTTGCCGTGTAGTTGACCGTGATTGGGCTGCCGTAAGTTGCGCCTTCATTGGCCTTAAGGAAGTTGGCCAGCTTTTCAGCAGCGTTTGATCCTTGCAGCCAGTATTCGTAGTGGTAGTTGTTGCCGGCAGCGTCTTGGAACTGGTCGCTCTTCAAGCTGTCCGTTAAACCAGCAAAGAGTGCCTTCAAGGAAGCTTCACTGATCTTGGTCCCCTTGACCCCGTTCAAGTACTTGGCAACAGCCCCGTCCAGGTAGTTGGTCAAAGTCAAGTCCTGGCCAAACTTAAGCTGGTTTTCGGGCTTAAGGCTTGATTGATCTGCCCCGTAAAGAGCGGCTAATTTTGGCGTAACGGCGGAAGCAGTGTTTTCTGCTGACTGATAGCCTTCTAGCATCCCCTTGTAAACCATCAGAGATTGGAGTGGGTAGCCATGGTCATCAAAGAGGGTCATATTGTCCCAAGTGGACCCGCCCCAGGTTTCCTTGCCATTGTAGTGCATTTCATTGTCTGGCGCATAGCCGATCGCGTACTTGGAAGCCCAGCCGGTCCCGTAGACGTTGACCAGCTGCTTGTTGTAGTTCCAGCTGTTCCAGCCGGCTCTGACGGCAATTTGGGCTGGTTCCCAGTAGAAGGCACCGACACCGCCGCCAGCAACTAAGGACTTGTACAAGGCAGTTACTTCATCGATCTGCCCTTGCGGGCCAACCGCGTAGTCACTTGGAGCGTAGCCGATGTTGTTGCCCGTGCCGTCTGAGTCATTGACATTGTTCAGCCAGCTGGTTTCCATGACAACCACCCGCTTGCCGAATTCCTTTTGGGCCATTTCCTGCACCTTCAGCAGGTTGTCCGGGTTGTTGTTGGAGCTGCCCCAGAATGGGTAGTAGGAAGTCCCCAGGTAGTCATAGTCAACCCCGTTGTTCTTCAAAACGGTCATGATCATCCGGTAACGGTTGACATCTGGTGATTCAAACTGCACGGCAATCTTGGCGTCCTTGTTGGCAGTTCTGACCGCCTTAGCAGCAGTAGCCAAGTAGCGGGCAACAGTCGTACCGTAGTTGCTCTGCCAGAGCTTGTTCCAGTCCCCGCCAGTCAATTGGTCGGCATCATAGCCGAAGGTCCCCTTGGTGATTTCATTACCGATCTGGACCATGGCTGGAGCCACCCCGGCCTTTTCCATATCGGTCAAAACCTTCTTGGTGTAAAGGGAAATTGCTTCATTTAATTCAGCACTGGACAGGTTCTTCCAGGACTTAGGCAAGATCTGCTTGGCCGGGTCAGCCCAGAAGTCGGAGTAGTGGAAGTCCAGAAGGACCTTCATCCCGTACTTCTTAGCCTGCAGGGCGGTCTTAATCAGGCTTTCTTCGTCGGTATTCCCGCCGCCGTAGCCCTGGCCGTCAGCATTATAAGGATTGTTCCATAAACGCAGGCGGACCCAGTTGACCCCGGCTTCCTTTAAGACATCAAACAGGTCAGCTTCCTTGCCGTTAAAGTCATAGTACTTCACGCCGGCTTTAAGCATGGCCTGGTAGGTTGACACGTCCACCCCGCGGGCCATGTCATCAGTCATGCCAGGGATCTTTTCCACCTTGACGCTTTCGTACTTAAGGCCAGTTTCAGTCCCATTTTGGTAGGCAGCAGTGATTTCGTCGGCCGTCTTCTTGCTGGTTGGGGTTTCGTCAACTGCTTCATTGTTATTGCCAGCCCCTTCAGTCAAGGTCGCAGTAAAGTTGGCCTTGATGGCCTCCCCGTACTTAACTCCCTTGTTCAGGGCCAGGAAGTTGGCTAACTTAGCGGCGCTGTCTGCCCCTTCCAGCCAGTAGGCATAGTGGTAGGTCTTGCCTGCATCATCAGTGTAGTCGGTCGTGCCCACATAAGCCGTGTCGTCGCCGCCAATGCCTGCTTCGATGGCTGTCAAGACATCCTGGCTGATTTCAGTTCCAGTCGGGCCAGACAAAAGTGAAGATGAGATGGTGGATAGCAACTTTTTGCTTTCATCAGCCGTAAAGGCCTGGCCATCCTTCAAGCCGTTCTTGACGCTGACCTTGTCTTGGCCGTAGACCTTGGTCACGGATGGAGTAAGAGTTGAGGAAGCTTGAGCTGGCTGGGTTACGGCTTCCACCTTGTAGATCAAGCCGGCCAAAGTACCGTTGTAGTAACCGGCCCCAACCACGCTGCCAGCAGCGTTAGTGGTCCCCAGCTGTCTGATCAAGTCGCTGACGAATTGGGCAGCAGTTTCGTTGTTCGCGGAGACGTCAGTCTTTAAAGTGGCCAGAACCTTGCCCTGCATGGAGCTGTTCTTTTCCATCAAGGAAGCAATCACCTGCTTGTCTTCCTTGACATCCCCCTGGGCCAGGAGCTGGGCCATTTCGTGAGCAGCTGATTCCTGGTAGCCGTTCTTGGATTCAGTCCAGTCGTACTTGACCCCGTTTTTCAGCTTAACTGCAGTCAGGAATTCAGTTTGATCCCGCAAAAGCTGGGCGTGGTCCATGCCGTTTTCCACCGCGCCATCCTTGTCAAAGGAAACCTTGATCCCGTTCAAGGTCTTGCTGGTGCTTTTGGCAATCTTGCCCGTCGCGTCAGCGTAGTACTGCTTGCCGTTGACCTTAATGAACTGGTGCTTAACTACCTGGCCATTGGCGTCATAGTAGTTAGTAACGCCAGAAGTGGTCTTAAAGGCGTTCTTGGTCGGCTGAACGGTAGCCGTAACTGCCTTTTGAGCCGTCACTTTAGTTGCTTGAACTGCCTTGCTGGCTGTCTTAGTTGCTGGAGCAGTGGTTGCAGACTTAGCTGCGGTAGCAGCAGCGGTATTAGTCGGATTAGCAGCAGTTGCACTCTTATCTTCGTTTACTACAGTTGTTGTCGTAGTAGTCACTGCAGTAGTGGCAGTATCAGCAGACTTATTTTCTGCTTCCGCAGTAGTGTTTTCAACCGTGGACTTAGCTGCAGCAAGCTTTTCAGCCTGTTGGTCCTGGACAACAGCAGTCTGTTCTTCCTTGTCAGTAGTCGTGTCTGCCTTTACGCTG
>SFHY01000159.1 GCA_004556255.1 Lactobacillus delbrueckii | reverse complement strand
CTTTGTAGCTTTATTTTTAGCAATATGAACAGTATACCATAATGAAAAAAGAAAGGATTATCCATGCTGCTCGAAGATTTTTTACAGCTCCTGACTGACCTGGGCGGGCAAAATGTCCTCTACCTGCAGGTAAAAGACCAGACCATCCCCCTCAGCAAGTTTGTCTTAGCCCGGGAAGACTGCCAGCTCTTGTGCGGCAAGAAGGCCATGACCCTGGCCAAATTCCGCCAACTGACCGGCAAGGGGAGCAAGTCCATCCCCCTCAGCTTCTGCTGGCAGGAAGAAGAAATTCCCGTCTACGGAGTCCAGATCCTGCCAGCTGAGGGCAAGATCATCTGCAAGTAACAAAAAAGCGTAGAAAAAAGAAGCTGCCTGATCTTCAGACAGCTTCTTTCTTTGCCTATATTACTTGCCAGCTGGCTTCTTGCCTTCGCTTTCCAGCTTCTTGCCCAAGTCAATGATGTACTTGCGCAAAGCATCCTTGGTTTCCGGGTGACGGAGACCGTATTGGATGGAAGTTTCCATGTAGCCTTCCTTGTTGCCGACGTCAAAGCGCTGGCCCTTGAATTCGTGGGCGAAGACCCGTTGGGTCTTGTTCAAGGCGTCGATGGCGTCAGTCAATTGGATTTCACCACCGGCACCGGCCTTTTGCTTGTCCAGCATGTCAAAAATTTCCGGAGTCAGCAGGTAGCGGCCGATGATAGCCAGGTCACTTGGGGCCTTGTCAACGTCTGGCTTTTCCACAAAGGCCTTAACATTGTACAGGTTCGGAGCAGTTTCGCCGATTGGGTCGATGACACCGTACTTGTTGACTTCTTCATGCGGCACCTTCATAACCGCGATGGTTGAAGCATGAGTTTCATCGTAGCAGTCGATCAATTGCTTGGTCAATGGCGTCTTGTCTCTCATTAAGTCGTCGCCCAGCATAACCACAAAAGGTTCACCGGCGATGAAGCTGCGGGCCCGGTTGACGGCATCCCCCAAGCCGTTTGGATGCGGCTGGCGGGTGAAGTAAAGGTTAACCTTCATGTTGGACATGGTGGTTTCCCGGACCAGCTTGAGCAGCTCGTCCTTGTGCTTTTCAGTCAAGTTGTCTTCCAGTTCCGTGTTTGAGTCGAAGTGGTCTTCGATTGACCGCTTGCTTCTGCCAGTAACGATCAGAATGTCTTCAATCCCTGAAGCCATGGCTTCTTCAACGATAAATTGAATAGTTGGCTTGTCAACGATTGGCAGCATTTCCTTTGGCATGGCCTTGGTTGCTGGCAAAAATCTGGTTCCCAAACCGGCAGCTGGGATGATCGCTTTTCTGACTTTCATGTATTTACATCCTCTTTTCTTAACTTCGCACATTAATGAAAGCATTTTAAATGCAAGCGTATAATAACATATTTCTAGAGAAGAATCTAGTAAACTTAGACCAATCTTCCAGAAATAGGGAAATTACTTTTTCCGCCGCTTGGCGATAAACTCGGCCAGAGGGCCGTTAGAATAGGTCGCCGGCCCATAGCGCAGCTGGTCCAAACTGACATTGACCGCCGTGCCAAAAAGTAACAGGATGGCCAGGAGGTTGAGCCAGAGCATAAAAATGATAAAAGTTCCAACTATACCATAATTTTCCCACTTAACTGGAAAATTTTTCAAATAGAAGGAAAAAAGATAAGACAAGGCTTCCCAGCCGACTACCGTCACGATGGTCCCGGGCAAAAGAGCCTTCTTGAAGTGGACATTGGGCGCTACAGCGTTTAAATAATAAACACCGATCAGCATCAAGACCAGCAAAACCAGCCAGCGGTAGCTGAAGAGCTTGTCAATCCAGGCCAGGGGCAGGTTAAAGTAAGGAGCCAGGAAATACAGGACCTCCTGGCCAAAGACCACGACCAGGGCCAAAAGGATGAACATGGTGACCATCAAGGCGCTGAAGATCACCGTCAAGGTCCGGTTCCAGATAAAGTGCCAGAAACCCAGCTTCAGTTCCTTGTTGTGGACGCCATAGAGGCGGTTCATCCCGATTCTGACCGCGTTCACCATACAGGACATGGACCACAGGGCCATGATCGCACCGAAGGAGATGTAGCTGGTCGAATTCGACTTAAGCAGGGTATCGACGATCGGGATGATATAGCGGGCCACGTCACTTGGGAAGATCATTTCCAGGTAGTCGGCAATCGGTCCGGTGTCCAGGTGAAACCAGGGCAGGGCGTTACCGACAATGATGACGATGGGAAAAATTGAAAACAGGATGTAGTAGGCAATCACGATGGAACTTTGAAAAATCTCCCCCTGGGAAACGACCGAGGAAAGAGTTGTGAGAAAGCGCCGGACCCCCTTTTGTCCTGGCTCAACTTTTTCTGTCATGCCTAGTCTTCCATTTCGTCAAAGTGCGGGATGTACTTTTCCAGGCCGTCGTATGGCTTTTGCAAAGTCAAGATCTTCGGGCCGTCCTTGGTGATGGCAAAAGTATGCTCGAACTGGGCTGACTTGGACCCATCCGGAGTAGCGTAAAAGACCCAGTCGTCATTCGGGTCGTCAACCGTCTTTTGCAAAATCCGCCAGTCCCCGCCGGCTTCCACCATTGGTTCAACGGTGATCGTCATCCCTTCCCGCAGGCGCAGGCCGTGGCCGGCCTTGCCCCAGTGCGGAACTTCCGGGTCTTCGTGGATGGATGGCTGGATGCCGTGACCGATCAGTTCCCGGACATCGCCGTAACCTTCTTCATCTTCAACATAGTGCTGGATGACAGCTCCGATGTCCCCGATCCGGTTACCAACTACGGCTTGGTCGATCCCCATGTACATGGCCTTCTTGGTCACGTCCATCAAGTGCTGGTCTTCTTCTGAGATCTTGCCGACCCCGTAAGTGGTGCAGGAGTCTGATTCATAGCCGTTTAAGTTGCAGGTTACGTCAACCTTGACCAGGTCGCCTTCCTTTAAAAAGACATTCTTGCGGGGAATGTTGTGGGCAATTTCATCGTTGACGGAGATGCAGGTGCCGTACTTGTAGCCTTCAAAACCTTGTTCTGACAAGCGGCCGCCCCGGCTGGAAACGAATTCCTGGCAGAATTCTTCAATGTCCCAAGTGGAGATGCCTGGCTTGATCACATCACGCAGGGCCTCGAACATGGTTGCCAGCAAGTGGCCTGAAGCCTGCATGCCCTTCAATTCACGAACAGATTTAATAGTAATCAATTTGTTTTTCCTTTCATAATGAAGTAGTTTATCTTCACCATTATAACCTTTTTTAAAAGTTTGCTAAAGTAGCAATGCGCTGGATTCGCCAAGCCGGGGCAAATCGTGTATAATACTCTAGAAATTGTTTTTTGGGAGCTTAACTTATGAGAGCAAAGATTGTTTTTGCCAG
>SFHY01000158.1 GCA_004556255.1 Lactobacillus delbrueckii | reverse complement strand
TACACTTTTTAGTGCGGGAGGTCAACTATGAAACTCAAAGAATTTTTGCTAGGAGCTTATAGCTGCCAAAAAGTCAATGACAAGGGCAGGACCAAGCTCAAGGTCGACCTTTCCCCAGGCCTGTTGCCAACAGCACTTTTTGCCTGGGCGGTTTACAAATTCTTGACTAGCGGCGATGATTAAAAGCAAGCTTTTTTCTTGTAGGAATTAAGTAAAAAACTATATAATTGTGTCAATTAGCCCCAAACTTGTGAGTTGAGTTTCAAGCTTTTTTCACAGAATGATTGGCGGCTTTTGATACTTTTTTGCTACGATTATAATATAGTGCGGATTGCACAATTTTTCGGTAAGGGGTTAAAACATGAAGATCTTAATGGTAGAAGATGACAAGTCAGTTTCACAAATGATGGAATTGTTCTTCAAGAAGGAAGGCTGGGAACAAGTTTCCGCCTACGACGGTGAAGAAGCAGTCGAAATTTTCCAGACTCACCCGCGGGACTTTGACATCATCACTTTGGACTTGAACCTGCCAAAGAAGGATGGGATTCAAGTGGCCAAGGAAATCCGCCGGATTTCTGAAACTGTCCCGATTATTATGCTGACGGCCCGTGACAGCGAATCTGACCAGGTTCTCGGCCTGGGCGTCGGGGCTGATGACTACGTAACCAAGCCATTCAGCCCGATCGCCTTGATCGCCAGAATCAAGGCCCTGCACCGGCGGGTAATGCTGGAAGGGCAGCCAAGAAACTTGCCGAAGAACATCCCAAGCAACGACTTCGACCTGGAAACCAACCACATCCGGATCTCCAAGAGCCGGCGGGAAGTCTACTTTGACGAAAACCGGGTTGAAGGCTTGACGCCAAAGGAATTCGACCTGCTCTACACCATGGCCCAGAAGCCAAAGCAGGTCTTCTCCCGGGAACAGCTCCTGGAACTTGTCTGGGGCTACGAATACTTCGGTGAAGAAAGAACTGTTGACGCCCACATCAAGAAGCTGCGCCAGAAGCTGGAAAAGTCCGGCCCTCAGATCATTCAAACCGTCTGGGGCGTGGGCTACAAGTTTGACGATTCACAGGTTAACGCATGAAACTGATTTATCAGCATATTCTGAGTTTTTTGGTAGTCATTTTAACCTCGGTCATGATCATTGGCTTTTCAACGATCAACTACCAGAAGGAACAGGCCTATCAAAGCAACTATATGCGCTTGGAAAGTTATGCCGAGAATCTTTCGACCCTGCAGCTGTATTCTAAAAAGACGCAGAGCAAGAATTCACCGCCGGTTTTTTCCGCGGATTTCCTGCAAAAATTTTCCTTCGTCATGCGGGATGAAAATCTTAAACTGTTCTTGATGGACAAGAACTTTAAGACGACTTATCCCCTTGGCGGCTACGACATCTTGAAGAAGTCAGCTAAATCGATGCTGAAAAAGGGGCAGGTAGTCCGGATCAAGGACGATCACAGCAGCGAGCAGCAGGACCTTGCCCCGAAAATCCAGGGCCGGGTAAAGCGCGATGGCTTAAGAAAGCGGAGCAACCGCCTTTTTGCCGCTGAAAGCTATACCTGGGTCGTGGTTCCCCAGGTCCAAGGATCCGGGTCAAATAAGAAGGTCGTCGGGGCCATCATGATCGGTTCCCGGGTTAAGGACGTCCTGCAGACCGTGAGTCAGGCCAAGGCAAACCTGGCCAGAGCCCTGGTGATCACCTTCGCGGTCAGCTTGATCTTGAGCTTTATTCTGGCCTACTACCAAACTGGCCGGATCAAGAAGCTCTCCCTGGCTGCCCGCAAGGTTGCTGACGGTGACTTAGACGTGCAAGTTGACCACCGCCACGCTGATGAAATCGACGACCTGGCTGAAAACTTCAACGAAATGGTCCAGTCTCTGAAGGCCTCAAATGAAGAAGTCAAGGCTCAGGAAGAGCGCAGGGACCAGTTCATGCAGGATGTGGCTCACGAAATGCGGACGCCTCTAACGACGATCAATGGCCTTTTGGAAGGGATGAAGTATGATGCCATCCCAGAAGAATCAATTCCAGAGTCCATTGACCTCATGAGCCGGGAAACCAAGCGCTTGATTCGCCTGGTCAATGAAAACCTGGACTACGAAAAGATCAGAAGTGGGAAGATCCAGATGATGAAGTCCCAGTTCAATGCCCGGACCATCATGAATGATGTTCAGCAGCAGCTGACCCAGAACGCGGCCAAGAACGGGGACAAGATTATCCTTGACGCCCCGGAAGATTTGCCGGTTTATGCTGACCAGGACCGCTTCAAGCAGATGCTGGTCAACTTGACACAGAACGCCATCCAGTTTACCAACAACGGGACGATCACGCTTAGGGGCCGGCGCTTCCAGCATGGGGCGACCTTCAGCGTCCAGGATACCGGGATCGGGATGACCCAGGAGCAAAGCAAGTACATCTTCGAGCGCTTCTACAAGGCTGACCCGGCCCGGGCCCGCTACGGCGGTACTGGTGAATCCGGCCTGGGCCTGTCGATCGTCCTCTCTTTGGTCCGCCAGCACGGCGGGGAAATCAAGGTTACTTCCAAGCCGCATGAAGGCTCAACCTTCATGATCACCCTCTTTGACCAAGGGCATGAGAAGCACTATGACAAGAAGGACAAGAAAGAGTCCAAAGATAAAGAATAGCGACTAAAAAAGCTTACCGGCTGCTGCCGGTAAGCTTTTTGCTTATTCTATTTAGTTTTCTTGCTGCTGGCTTTACTTGAGCTGGAACTTCTACTTGAGCTGGATGAACTTGCAGTCATGCTCTCATTCATGGAGCTGGACGAGGACAGGACGCTTTCTGGAATCTGGGTAATCTCGCTTTGCCGCTTGGCCAGTTCACTTGCATCGGTCTTATAGAGCTTGCTGGTGTCGCCTTTTTGGCTGATGAGGGCTGTTGACTGCTTGCCCAGCTGTTCAATTAGGTCCATCATCTGCTGGTAGTTGGTGCTGTAGTTGTAATCGCTCGGGATGACCGGGCTGAAACCCTTTGGCGTGTAATAGCGGAGCAGGTTCTTGTTGTTGAGGGTGTCTGAATAAGCCAGGGAGGTCTTGCCATAAGCAGCCAGCTTCTTGACTTCAGCTTTTTGCTCTTTGGTCAGCTTGGTCAAAAGCTTGCCGCTGGCGTCATAGACATTGCCCTTGCTGGTCTTGCCCCCGATCAAGACGTATTTCGGACTGATCACCGTCCCATTTCTGAAGACGACCATCTGCTTGTGTTTGGCCGACAGCATGTCCGTGCCAAACTGGACGTATTGCTTGCTAGAGATGCCCAGCAGGTGGAGGATGGTTGGCAGGACGTCGATTTCACCAGCCAGGGTTGACTTGATCCCGCCCTTTAAATTGGAAGCGTGGATCATGAAAGGCA
>SFHY01000157.1 GCA_004556255.1 Lactobacillus delbrueckii | reverse complement strand
CCGCATGGACCGTCACTGAGAAGCAGGTATTTACCTGCTTCTTTTTTGTCTTTGCATTTATTTTTTTCTATCTTATTCTTTTCTTTCTAAATTTCCTTGGCCAATTATTTTACTTTAGTAAAGAAGCTATTTTCTTTTTGCCAAGTGCTTGCCAATTTGTCTTTAGTGTACTAGAATAAATAGTACAGTAGAGACAGCTAGAAAGGAGCGAACTAGTGGACTTTATTGACTATTTGGACAGCCGGCCGATTTACCAGCAGATCGCGGACAGGTACAAGCAGCTGATTCTGACCGGGGTCATGCTGCCAGATGAGCAGCTGCCGTCTGTGCGGAAGTTGGCCATGGAATTGTCGACTAACCCTAATACAGTGCAGAAGGCATACGCCGCGCTGGAACGGGAGGGATACGTGTACAGCGTCAAAGGCCGGGGGAATTTCGTCCGGGCCAATGAAACGCTGAAGTGCAAGCAAAAAGAAGAGCTGAAAGGGAAAATGATTGATTTAATTAAGGAGATTCAAGCAGTAGGCCTGGATCCACAGGAATTATTTGCTGAGGCCATGGAGGAGGCGGCAGAAGATGATCGAGATTGATGCACTAAGCAAGGATTATGGGCAGACAGAGGCCATTAAGAACCTTAACCTGACCATTGAAGAAGACCGGGTCTTTGGCTTGATCGGGACCAACGGGGCCGGCAAGAGCACTCTCTTGCGGATGATCGCTGGCATCCTGCGGCCAACTTCTGGCCATATCACGATTGATGGTTTGCCAGTTTATGACAATCCAGCCGCAAAGAAAAAGTTTTGCTTCATTCCAGATGACCCTTACTTCTTCCCAAATGCCACAGCGGAGTCTATGGCGGGGGATTACGCGGCGGTTTACCAGGACTTTGATCAAGAACGTTTTGCCAGACTGCTGGCGGACTTCCGCTTAGAGCCTAAGCGCCGCGTACATGACTATTCTAAGGGCATGAAGCGGCAATTGGCGATCCTGCTAGGATTATGTACTAACACCAAGTACTTGCTCTTAGACGAAGTTTTTGACGGCTTAGACCCGGTTATGCGGCAGAGCATGAAGAGTCTTTTTGCCGAAGACATGGACCGGCGGCAATTGACTCCAATCATTGCCTCGCACAACTTGCGGGAATTGGAAGATATTTGTGACCACATCGGTTTCCTGCACAGCGGCGGTCTGCTTTTATCAGAAGACTTGGCTGACATGAAACTGGAAATCCAGAAGCTGCAGTGCGTCTTTAAGGACGACCGGGACATGGAGGAAGTCCTGGGCAAGCTGAAGCTGGTTGACCACAGCAGCCGGGGCCGCCTGCACACTTTGGTCGTGCGGGGGAGCCGGAGCGAAGTCGAAGCGGTCTTTGACCATGTGCCGATGACCTTCTTCGAAATCCTGCCGTTGACCTTGGAAGAAATCTTTATTGCAGAAGCGGAGGCAGTTGGCTATGACACGCGCAAACTTATCCTTAAATAAACACGGTCTGCCGCAAAAAGAAATCCTGCGGCACCGGAAAGTACCTGTAGTCTTGGCGATCTTGGTCATGGCCATGTTCTATATCATCGGGCCGGTTCTGGTTCTGATCAGCAACAAAGGTGTTATGACGGCTTCCTTGCTGCATGACGCTCGGACATATTATATTTTTCAAAATACGAGCATGTCGGCTGCCATGGCCGGGATCTTCGGCATCTACCTGGCCTTTGAAGGCTTCCGCTTCTTGCACGTGCCGCGGCAAGTGGACTATTACGAGAGCCAGCCGGTCAGCCGCAAGACCCGCTTCATCGGAATTACGGTCAACAGCTTGCTTATTTATGGCTTGCTTTACTTGCTCTTTTTCCTGGCCGGAATGCTGATCTTGGCTGCAGGCGGGGCTAATTTCCTGGCTGACGGTGAGGTCTGGCGGGGCTTTCTAGCTGACCTCTTTGCCTTTTCAGCCTGGTACGCTATCGCCTCTTTGAGCATGATGGTCACAGGGAATACCTTTGTGGCTGGCTTAGCCACAATCTTCTTCTCCTGCTTTGAATTTGGCTTGATTTTTCTGAATTCAATTTTCTATTCTGACTTGGCAACTACGGCTGGCTATGCCAATCATGGTTGGTTAGCATACACCAATCCTTCGACTCAGGTTTATAACTCAAATCACTGGCTGGGGATCGGGATTAACCTGCTTTGGACCGTGCTTTACCTGGCCTTAGCCTACTGGGCTTACCAGAAACGGGCTAATGAAAAGGCGGGCAGAGCTGTGGCTTTTGCCTGGATTGAACAGGTGGTTAAGATCATCTTGGTTGTCTATTTCGCGGCAATTGGCGGGATTTTTGGCTACATGATGGTTGGCTTAAACTTTGCTTGCGGCATTATTGGTGTGTTGATCATTGGTTTAATAACTGCCAGCTTGATGGAAATCATCTACAAGTTTGACCTGGCCGCATGGAAGCACAACTTTGTCCAGAGCTTGCTGTTAACCGTGGCGGGTTTAGCAATTTTGGCCGGCATGGTTTGGGGAGCCAAGCGCTATGATGATTGGCTGCCTGCAAGCAAGCAAGTAGCCAGTGTGGCAATTTCGCGGGATGGCGGCATCTATACTAACTATTACATGGGCAAAAAATCAGCCAAAGGTGACGCCAGCGATTATGCCGCGAAATACATGTATTTGCCGGTAAACAGTGACCTCGTAAATCTGGTCAAAGCCGGCAGCAAATTTACCCAGAACCGGTCCAATGAACGGGAAGATTCAGTCCCGATGCGTTTTGTTTTCAGAATGAAGAATGGCCGCGTCAAGACCAGGGTCTATTATGTGGATAGAAAGACCTTGAAGAAATACTTTGAACCAATCAGCAAGACCAAGGCTTACAAGCAGGCTTACTTCCAGATCTACCACGACCAGATGATTATGGACAATCTGGATAGCGTGTCCTTTACCTACACAAATGGCAAGGAAACGATCAAGCGCCGGAACAGCCAGCTTTACAAGGACTTCCGGGCAGCCTACAAGCAAGACTTAGCTAAGTGGGACTACCAGCAGGCCAGCTTGCAGCAGCCGGTTGGCGAAGTCGCGGTTTCCTGGACGCGGGCAAATGGCAAGCGGGCCAAGATCTACTATCCGGTTTACAGCAATTACAGCCAGACGATTGCTTTCTTAAAGAAAAACAAATTGTATTCCGCAAAGAAAGTTAAATTGGAGTATCAACAGCCCTTAGATTTTTATTTTGAAGATCAGTTCGATTAAAGGGCGAAAATCAGCCTAATTTAACTTAAAAACTTTACTTTTTCAGCTATTTCCTCTATTATTAGAGTTACTGCGAAACTAGATAGCCAGTTCTTGGTTGATGATCCCGCAGATTAAATTCATTCTTAAATTAAAACGTCGGCGATGATTGCGATACG
>SFHY01000156.1 GCA_004556255.1 Lactobacillus delbrueckii | reverse complement strand
AAGACTTCTACGGCAAGGACTACACCGACTTGCTCAGAAAGGTCAAGGGCCTCTTCGATCCTAAGGGTATCCTTAACCCAGACAAGATCTTCCCGTTAGACTAAAAAGCGTGTCCCTTCGCGCGGCAAGCTTCAAAAATCCGAAGCAAAAATAATCAAGAACTAATCAACTAATCAAATCAAGAATTAACCAAAAACCGAAAAGAACAAGTACCTAGCAATAAGTACATAAAAACAAAAACAACAAAACAACATTTTAATTTTTAAGCTTCACAAATTAATTATCACAGGGAAGGGCTGCTCCGGCAGCCCTTTTTTGTGCAAGAAAAATGACACTACGTCACTTTTTGTGTTGACACGGTGTCACTTTAGGCATATACTAGAAAACAGTTAATGTTGACACGGTGTCACGGAGGTAAAAATGGTCAAGGCAACTTTTGAGAATTTAAGCAAAGACAAGCAGGACCGGGTTACAGCCGCCCTGCTCAAGGAATTCAGCGCCCATACTTTGGCCAGCGCCCAGGTAGCGCGGATCGTCAAGGAAGCCGGCATTGCCCGGGGGGCCTTTTACAAGTACTTTGAAGATCTGACTGATGCTTACCAGTACCTGTTCAAGCTGGCCATGCGGGACCTGCACACGGGTCTGACCGGCCGGATGGGGGCAGACGAGCTCTACCAGATGACCAAGGACTTTGTGACCAAGGCTACTGGCAGCCAGTACTATGACTTAATCTGTCTGCACTACGCGGCTAACGAGGCCCTTTTGCCAAGCAGCAGGCCCAAGCAGATGCCGGCCTGCGCCTGGGCGGCCATGGCCCTGTCGCATGAGGCGATTAAGGAAGCCCTGCTGGACCCGGACAAGGCAGATTTTTACTTAGACCGGGAGCATGAGGCTTTAGAGAAGCTCCTTAGCCAACATAAATAGGCAAGCTGGGGAAAAGACATAAGAAAGGAAGAAAGCAGAAAAAATGTTTTTAGCACTAAAAGAGATCAAGCATGAAAAGAAGCGGTACGGCTTGATCATCTTCATGATTTTTCTGATCGCGTACATGATTTTGGCAACCTGGGGCCTGGCATACGGCCTGGCCCGGGAAAACACGGTGGCTTTGGAAGGCTGGCAGACCAAGAGCGTGGTCTTGAACAAGAATGCCAACCTGTCCATGAACAGCTCAATTTTGACCAAGGACGACTTGAAGAAGATCGGGCTGACTGACAAGGAAGCCGTGGTCGGTGAACTGCAGGTAGTGGCCAAGAAGAAGGGCAAGACCGGGATTAACGCCCAGTACATGGGGGTTAAGAAGGGTGAGTTCATCTACAAGGACCAGGACGTAATCGCCGGCCGCCGGGCTAAGAGCAAGTACGAAGTCACGGCTGACAGCCGCCTTAAGGACAAGGGCTACAAGCTGGGCGACAAGGTGACCTTGAACGGGTCAGACCACAAGTACACGATCGTCGGCTTCGTCAAGGATGCCAAGATTAACATTGAGCCGATTATGTATGGCTTTTTGCCGGCATGGAAGGAATTAAAGAACGTGGCACCGGGGATTGAAGCTTCCGGGATTATTTCCCAGCGGAAGTTGTCTGTTAAGGGGAAGAACTTCAAGACTTACGGGGTTAAGGAATTTACGCAAAAACTGCCGGGCTACTCTGAACAGAATCTGACTTTTGAATTGATGATTGCTTTCATGTTCATCATTTCCCTGGTTATCGTGGCAGTCTTCCTGTACATTTTAACTATCCAGAAGCTGCCAAACTACGCGGTTCTGCGGGCGCAGGGCGTGCCGGCCAAGACTTTGATCTGGGCCACGGTCAGCCAGAGTCTGCTTTTGGTAACGAGCGCTTTGGTCCTGGCTCTTTTGGCAATCTGGGGCACGGCGGCCGCGATGCCGGCATCTGCTCCGATGGCCTTTACACCAGGGATTTTCGTGGCAGCAGTTGGCGGGATGTTGGTAATGGCTCTGCTGGGCGGGCTTAACCCAGTCAGAACGATTTTGAAGATTGACCCGGTACAGGCAATTGGAGGCTAAGATGGCAGCGATTGAAATCAAGAACGTGAAAAAAGTTTACGGGCAGGGGGATGCAGCGACGGTGGCCCTCAAGGGGGTCGACTTCAGCGCGGACACTGGCAACGTGGTTCTGTTGATGGGACCAAGTGGGGCCGGGAAGAGCACCCTGCTGACGATTATGGGCGCCTTGCAGAACGCGACGAGCGGGCAGGTGAAAATCGACGGCCAGGACATCAGCCAGTTGAAGGAAAAGGACCGCAGCCGCCTGCGTTTGAACAAATTGGGCTTTATTTTGCAAGCCTACAACCTGGTGCCGTACTTGACGGTTAAGGAACAGTTCCAGCTGGTGGACAAGGTGAAGAAG
This sequence comes from Lactobacillus delbrueckii, assembly GCA_004556255.1. Classification (GTDB taxonomy): domain Bacteria; phylum Bacillota; class Bacilli; order Lactobacillales; family Lactobacillaceae; genus Lactobacillus; species Lactobacillus delbrueckii_B. The sequence goes on along the minus strand of SFHY01000156.1, from coordinate 1,037 downwards.
ACCGGCAACTTGCGCCAGGAAGAATTAAGGGATCTTTTGGCTGACCTGGGGATTGAGAACCTGGTCAAGAAGTATCCGGAGAACCTGTCAGGCGGGCAGAAGCAGCGGGTGGCAATCGCCCGGGCCATGTATGCCAACCCGAAGATTTTGCTGGCTGATGAGCCAACGGCATCACTGGACAGTGAACGGGTGGAAGAAGTCGGCCGCTTGTTTAAGAAGCTGGCCAAGGACCATGGGAAGGCGATCATTTTGGTCACCCACGACCCGCGGCTGGAAAAATACGCTGACCACATCTATGACATGATGGACGGGCAGTTGACGCAAAGAAAATAACAGAAGAAGGCTCCGCTCAGGCGGGGCCTTTTTTTGACCGGATACGCGGAAAAATGACCGGATTTGAATTTTTGGCGGAAAAAATCTGGAAAAAGGGTATGATTAAATAAGAAAACGAGTGAGAAATGTGAGGTCGTTAGGGATGGAAAAATTATACGAAATCTACACAGACGCAGCTGAGGACAGTTTCGAAGTCGGGAAATTATTGTTTGAAGAAAACAGCTGGCAGCTCTACTTGACTTTGGATGAGCTGGGCCGGGATGATTCCCTGCTCTTGATCAGAAAGTCAGCGGTCACGCGGCTGTTGGATCAATCAGATTATTTGGCGGAGATTCGGCGCCGGCGGAAGCTTCTGGCGCAAAAAGGCCTGGCAGATTCTTTCAAGCTGGAAGACAAAGTTAGCTTAATCAAGTCAGTTGAAAGCTTTATGGACTTATTACCCGGACAGGTTGTTTATTTTGGCCTGGAAGGCGAAGATTATCAGCAATGGGGCTATATTGATCAAATTTCTGCCGGGCAAGTTGATTTTGCGGCATATCCATCTGGTAAATACAAGCCTTTTGCAGGAGAAGTTGCTGTCAGTCAACTCCGGCGGCTAGCCGCTTTCTCCGGTGAATGGCTGCTGGACAATCCTAAGTTGCGGGATACTGAAGATACAACTGTAGATGGTTTGCGTGAAGTTCATGTATTTGTAAAAGGACCTG
>SFHY01000155.1 GCA_004556255.1 Lactobacillus delbrueckii | reverse complement strand
GTAGATGTTAGGATGCATGAAAAAGAGGACGTCTTGTCCCAGTCTTTTGGCCTCAGCCAATTCCTGGCCCAGCCACCGCCTTTCCCCATCATCGATGGCCCCGCTGGTCATAGGATGGGTGTAGGAAAACTGACTGCCATAGAGGTTGGAATCCAGCAAAAGCAGCCGCCAGTGCGGGTTCAAGTTGACTGAATATGATAAAGAGCCTGGCTCCTGGCTTACGGCTAAGTCATAGCTGGCGGAAAAAATTTCCTTCCAGTCAGCCGGTGAAATTTGCGCAACCCGTCTTTCCTCACTGCCACTAAAGCTCCTAGCCCAGCCGTCATAAATGTCATGGTTGCCCGGAATAACCAGCAAGGCAATCCCCGCTTCTTTTAAGGGGGCAAAAATCTCCCCCAGCCTTTCAGCTGACCGCTTAGCCCCATTAAAGGTCAAGTCCCCGGTAATGATCAAGGCTGCCGGCTTGGCCCTGACAACTTTTCTGACAAAAGCCCTAAGAGCCAAGTCCTGGTAGGCAATGTCCTTGCCAGCGCTGGTTTGCCGCATCTTTTCAAACCTGGCGCCAAAGTCATGCAGGTCATCGGCAATTAAGTGGGGATCTGAGATCAGCCAGAAGTCTGGCCGTTCACTATCCGTAATCGTCTTCATCAGCATATCTCTTCTTTACTTGCGCTTGGCCCAGAACTGGTAGTAGTCAACCCGGAGGTTACCATTGTAGAGCTTGCGCTTCTTGCTGGCCTTTTGCCCGAAGCACTTTTCAAAATCCGGGTCCGCCGTCAAGTAGTACTGGCTGAAAGAAGTCAGCGGCCGCAAGACTTCCCCCATCTGCCGGTAAAGCTCTTCTGCCCCCTGCTTGTCTTTCAAACGCTTGCCGTATGGCGGGTTGGAAACGATGACCCCGTTTTCCAGATCGGTGGTAAAGTCCTTGACCGCGACCTGCTTAAAGCGGATGTCCTGCAAGACCCCGGCATTGTGGGCATTCAGCTTGGCTACTTCCAGAATCGACTGGTCGATATCGCTGGCCCAAATTGGCGCTTCAGCTGGCTTAACCTGGCTCTTGGCTTCTTCCAACAGCTCTTCGTGCAGGCTCGGGTCAAACCAGTCAAAGTCGTCAAAGGCAAACTTCCGCCAAGTGCCCGGGGCAATATTGCGGGCAATCAAGGCTGCTTCAATTGGCAGAGTCCCTGAACCGCACATCGGGTCAATAAATGGATGGGTCCCGTCATATGGCGTCAGCTTGATCAAAGATGCCGCGAAGTTTTCCTTTAAAGGCGCTCCCCCGTGCTCAATCCGGTAGCCCCGCTTGAAAAGACTTTCCCCGGTCGTGTCCAGCGACAGGCGGACAGTGTCCTTGTAAATGTGGACGTCCAGCTGGTAAAGGCTGCCGCTTTCCGGCAGCTTGCCCCGCCGGCGGTATTGGGCCGCCATCTTGTCAACGATTGCTTTTTTCACAATGGACTGCACATCCGGTTCAGAGTGCAACTTTGAGCGGACGCTGCGCCCCTTGACTGGGAAGGCCGCGTCGACTGGCAAAAGCATGGCCCAGTCATAAGCGTAAGTTTCATCATACAAGGTTGAGAAATCTTTAGCCGTAAATTCCTTTAACAGGATCTTGACCCGGTCAGCCGTTCTGAGCCACAAATTGCATCTGACAATGTCTTTCTGGCCGCCCTTAAAAAAGACCCGGCCATTTTCCGTCGTCGTTTCATAGCCCAAGGACTGCAGTTCCTTGGCCACGACGCTTTCAAAACCCGCCCCCATGGTCGCGTACAATTGGTATTCTTCCATCGCTATCTCCGTTCTTTTCCTTCTGATCTTTATTCTGATTGCTATTCTGCTTTTGATATTTGCAAGCCTATTCCTAAAAAAAAGAAAAAGTTGGGCTTCAAACGAAGTCCAACTCTCTGCCTTGCAAATTTCTATAAGCCACGTTCTGTTCCACCAACCGCCGGCCGCGGCTGGTTTCAGCAGCCATCTATCTCTACATGATGTAGTCCAACTTTTGGTTCATTTACCTAAGTTGAGACGCCCCTACCAAATTTTGGGTTACACGCTCGCAGGGTTTACCTCGTTCCACCAAGTCGGTTTCCCGGCTTGCTCCGTCACTGTGGCACTTTCAAGATATTCACGCATGGCTAGGCTTTAGCGCTTTCTCTGCCGTGAGGCCTGGGGCCTCCTCCAGCTTATTGGGCTGAATACGATCACTACGGGCATCGCAGCCCGTGCGTGCGTGGACTTTCCTCAGCCGGCTCAAGGCCGGCCGCGACTGCTCAAAATTTGCAACATTGCTATTATAGCAAACTTTCTTTACTTTTGTAAGTCCTGAATTCCGTAAACTCTTTGTTCCAGATTGTAGACCTTCCGCTCCAAGGTTGAAAGTCTTTGAATGATTGCCATGTTGGTTGAGATTTCGCCGCTAGTGCTGCTGTTATCCAGGCTGAAGTCGGCCCGCTGCCTTTGTGAGCTCGGCACGTAGGTCTTAACGTCTTCTTCCTTGCTTTCAGTAGTTGCTGATGCCGGGACGGCTGCCGGGATTTCCTTGACGGCCTGTTCTTCTTGCTTGACCTGCTTCTCAGCGTCGATTACCTGCCCCTGCAGTTCACCAATCCGGCCGTAAAGGTCTTCAATGATGTCCTGGAAGGTTTCATAGTCGGAAATGATTTGGTCCAGGTAAGAATCAACCTCATCTGGATCATAGCCCTTGACCTTGCTTCTGAACTGTTTCTTCAAAATGTCCTGCGCGGACAACTTAATATCGTTTAAATCTGCCATTAACTCTTGACTCCTTTATACTAAAGTCATTTTATCAAAAAGCGCCCCCATAAAAAAGAAAGAAAGAGTTAAAATTTACCATTCCCTTTGATTTTCTTCATAATCCCTGGCGGCTTGTTCCAGGTCATAATAATCGACCAGGTCCAGCTGGTAGTCATCCCGCTTTTCCAGGTATTTTTCGATCATCTCGTAGTCATACTTGCTCTTGCCCGGGTATTCCGGGTCATAGACCAGAAGGGCCCGGTCGGTGTGCTGGAACATAAACTGCTGGTATTCCCGGAATTGCCGGCCGCCCTGGTAGGGTCCTTTTGAAGTTGCGGACCAGAAGTCAGCTTGATTTTTCAAATTCTGCAGCTTGACCTGGTTGTTTTCGCTCCAGCGGCTGCCAAAGTCCAGATAAGGCAGCATCACTGCCAGGCGCAGGTTATAGTCCTGCCTTAGTTCCAGGGCCACTTCCGCGCTCCACTGCTCAACGCCCAGGTTAGCGCCAGTGATGACCCAGTCCAATTGCCCTTCTTCCAGCAGATTGGTCAGGCGCTGCTTGATGGCATACTTGATTACCGTGATTTTTGGATCCTTGTCGCCAAAAGTTCCCAGTTCATAGCTTCGGTAGCCGCTGATCCAAATTCGCTGCA
>SFHY01000154.1 GCA_004556255.1 Lactobacillus delbrueckii | reverse complement strand
TGTATCTCATTAATTATTTTGCTGCTTCTTTTTTCTTGTTGAAGGCTTTGCTGAAACCATAGAGGAAAGCGAAGGTAATCAAAGCCGTGATCATTGGCACCCGGTAGCTCTCAAGGAAGAGGAGCAGGATAACCATGGCACCGAAGAAAGCCAAGAGCAGGTAGTCAAGGAATGGGTAAGCAGGCAGTTGGAATTCATGCAGCTGGTCTTTTGGCGTAACCTGCCGGTAGCGCAGGTGGGTCAAGGTCATGATGATCCAGATCAAAAGGAACATGCTGGTTGCCATTGATGAGATGAAGCTGAAGGCTTCGTCCCCCATAATCATGGTGATCAAAGGCGCGCAGATGATGATTAAGGCTGAGAAGACCAGGCCTCTCATTGGCAATTGCCGGTGGTTGAGCTGGCCGAAGAACTTGCTCCACTTGCTTTCCCCGCCTAAAGTAACGGAGAAGAGCAGGCGGCCGGCACTGTAGAGGAAGCTGTTGGTTGCTGAAATAGCTGCCGTGATGACCACGAAGTTGATCAAGTTGCCGGCACCCTTAAAGCCTGCCCCCATCAAAGCTTGGACGAATGGTGAGCTGGAAGTGGAAACCTTGTCCCAAGGCAGGATCACCAAAATCCCGATAATCGCCAAAACGTAGAAGAGGATGATCCGCAGCGGCAATTCATTGATCGCGCTCCGGATAGTCTTGTGCGGATCCTTGGCTTCAGCGGCCGTCAGCCCGATCAGTTCCACCCCAATGAAGGAGAAGATAACCATCTGGAAGCCTTGCAAGAAGCCGCCTGCTCCATTGTTGAAAAAGCCGTCAGCGTACAGGTTACTGAAGCTGGCCTGGCCGTACTTGGTTGAACCGGAGCTCAGCAGCATGAAGGCCGCGAAGATAACGAAGCCGACGATCATCAAAATCTTGATGATGGCGAAAGCAAACTCCAGGTTCCCGAAGAAGCGGGCAGAGATCAAGTTGATCAAGAGCAGGACCGCGACTGAGAGAACCCCGGGCAGCCAGGTCGGCAGGTTGGGCAGCCAGGACTTGAAGTAGATGCCTAAGGCCGTCGTTTCCGCCATGGCCAGGATCAGCCAGCTGAGCCAGTAAAGATAGCCAGTCACCTTGCCGATGTCCTTGCCGAGATATTTTTCAATAAACTCGATATAGGTGTGCTTCTTTAAGTCAGATAAGATCAGTTCACCCAAGGCCCGCATCAAGATAAAGAGGAAGAGGCCGACGATGATGTAGATCAAGATGACTGCCGGCCCAGCCTTCTGGATGCTGTTGCCGACCCCAAGAAAAAGGCCGGTCCCGATCGTCCCGCCTAGGGCAATCAGCTGAATGTGGGCATTGGTCAGTGTCCGTTTGTATGTACTTTGTGTTTTCTTTTCTTCCATAAGACCTCCATTGAGTTACATGAAATATTTTAACACAAGTTGAAGAAAAGTGAAATTCATTTAAGGAAATAGTCTATAAGACAAAGGAATCTTAAGAAATAGGGCACTTTGTCCTCTTGCAAAAATGACTGGGATTATCTACGATTAGGATAAAGAAGGAAAAAATAAGCGATTAAAGTTAGGAGGAAGGCAAATGTACGGCTTGATCAATCAACCAGCGGTTTTCATGACGGAAGACGACCTCAAATCCAGAAGTGATGAACTGTTATACGGCTGGGCCGTCAAGGCGACCGGGAAGAAGGAAGAGTTTTGGTACGTGACCAGTCATTACGGCTATGAAGGCTACGTGCCAAAGGCTGCGGTAACTCCAGTTATCCTGGAAGAAGTCAAGGCGCGGGAGGTCAAACTCTGCCGGCGGCCAGTTATTGACATCTTGTCAGAACCCAAGGTTTCAGCCGACATTCTGCTGACGGTTTATAAGGGCAGCCTGCTTAACGTGACGGATGAGCTTGTGGACGGCTACTGCAAGGTTAAGCTCTTGGACGGACGAAGCGGCTGGGTCTCCAAGACGGCCTTGGCAAAGCGGCTGGACGAAGATGACTTCTTATGGTCAGCAGATCCGGAATACTTTTTGCTGCAAGCCAAGCCGGATGAAGAAAGCTTCAGAAAGCAGGTAACGGAGACCGCCAAGGAGTACTTGGGCTGCCAGTACCGGTGGGCGGGCAAGAGCCCCTTGGGGATCGACTGCTCGGGCCTGGTCTTCATGAGCTACATGCTAAACGGGGTCTTGCTCTGGCGTGACGCGGAAATCAAAGAAGCCTGGCCGGTGCATGAGATTGAGTTTGAAGACCTGCGGCCGGGGGACTTGATTTATTTCCCGGGACATATTGCCATGTACCTGGGCCACGGCAAGTACATCAACTCGACTGGCTATAAGGAGCACTTCGGGGTCGCCATCAGCAGCCTCCGTAAGGAAGAACCTGACTACCGGGCCGACCTCTTCCAGATGATCGAGAAGTGCGGCTCCTTGTTTTAGGGGGAATGAAGCAGGCCTGGTCAGCATCAGTATTTTTGACTACTTAGCGTTGATGACAAATAAGTGCAAAAAAATAGTGGACCTTCCATCTGAGAAAGTTCCACTATTTTTCTTTATCTTACTTGCTAAAGCCGTTAGGATGCTTTTGGTGCCAGTTCCAAGCGCTGGCGATGATGTCGTCGACGTTTTCGTACTTCGGACTCCAGCCCAGGACCTTCCGGGCCTTGCTTGAGTCAGCAACGAGTGAGTCCGGGTCACCGCCGCGGCGTGGCCCGATAGTATAAGGAATGTCAACGCCGGTAACCTTGATGGCTGCCTTCAGGATTTCCAGGTTGGAGAAGCCGTTGGCTGTACCCAGGTTGAAGACGTCACTTTGGTTAGTTTCCATCAAGTGCTTCAAAGCCAGGACGTGGGCGTCGATCAAGTCAACCACGTGCACGTAGTCGCGGACGTTAGTACCATCCTTGGTGTCGTAGTCGTCGCCAAAAATAGTAAAGTCACCGCCGCCTGCCAGGGCAGCCTTCATGATGTTAGGAATCAAGTGGGTTTCTGGGTGGTGGTCTTCACCAATTGACCCGTCCAGGGAAGCACCCGCTACGTTGAAGTAGCGCAGGGCGATGGACTTGATCCCGTTAGCCTTGTCAGCCCAGTGCATGATCTTTTCCATCATCATCTTGGTTTCCCCGTAAGGGTTGATTGGGTTGAGCGGAGTTTCTTCGGTGATTGGCAACTTTTCAGGGATGCCGTAAGTCGCAGCGCTGGATGAGAAGACCAGGTACTTAACCCCGGTTTCTTCCATGGCTTCCAGCAGGCTGATCATGCCGGATACGTTGTTCTTGTAGTACTTCAGCGGCTTCTTGACTGATTCGCCGACCAAAGAGTAAGCAGCAAAGTGCATTACAGCTTCGATCTCTTCCTTCTTCAAGACGTCAGCTACCGCATCCTTGTCTAAAAGGTCAACTTGGTAAAACTTAGCCTTTGGGTCAATGGCTTCCTTGTGACCAGTGAACAGTGA
>SFHY01000015.1 GCA_004556255.1 Lactobacillus delbrueckii | reverse complement strand
GATTCTAAACACTTAGATTATTTTGCTAAACAATTATTTAAGCGATATCAAAGAATCGATGGTTTGCCGATTAAGAAAGTAGAAATTTTAGCAACTATCGCTGTTAATTATTTGTCAAATGACCTTCATAAGGGAAGGGGCAGCCATTCGGGTGAAGCTGTTGATTTTCTATACTCATTACCAGCTCATCCGCACTTTTTACTCTATAAACTGCTAGCCAAGTATTATAAAGCGGTAGCTTTAGAGAATGTAGAACAACAAAAGAAGATTGCTAGGATGTTAGCAGAATTTGGTTATAGAGATTTAATAGTTGCGTTTAGTACCGCACCATAATCATTTTCTCATGCAAAAAGCTTCCAGATTTTTCTGGAAGCTTTTTAGCTTAGTCTACAAATTGATACCCTGCTGGCGGAAGAGCTCCTTACGCTTGGCCGCCGGCGACATCCCGTAGTACTTGCCAAACTTTTCATAAAAGAAGGACTTGCCCCGGTAGCCAACCAGGCCGATGATCTGCTTGATCGACAGGTCTGGCCGGGCCAAAAGACGGACGGCTGCCTCCATCTTCTGCTCGTCAACCAACTCAATAAAGCTCTGCCCGGTCTTCTTTTTGACCAGGTCGGAAAAATAGTTGGGACTGAGCTGGTAGTAAGCCGCGGCCTCCTTCAAGTTGGTCGAAACGTAGTTTTCACTAATATAGCGGCGGATCTCCCGCTCACTCAAGCTGCCTGCTTCATTTAACATTCTTTGAGCCAGGGCCAAGGCAGTTAGCAGGTGACTTTTAAGCAGGATTGGGGCTAAAGAATCGCTAGTCTGGTACTCATTCAAGGCCGCTAAAAAAGCCGCCCAAGCTGGCCCGTCAACCGCTACCCGGCCGTGGGTCCCTACTTCTTCAGCCTCTCCCAGCATGAGCACCTTTTTCAAGTCTTTCACTGAAAAAGCTTTTGGCAAGACAAGCTGGACCAAGAGCCCCTCTTTCAGACTGGCCTTGCAGTCTTGACCAGCTGCCAGGAGGAACCAATCACCGGGCTTAACCTGCCACTTTTGCTGGCCAGCCCGGAAGCGGCCCGTCCCCGCTAAAAGCAGCAAGGCAGTCAAAGAGCCAGCCTTCAGCCTTGTCGCCTAGTAAAACAAACGTACAGGCCGCGGTCTGCCCCTTTCCCTTGCTCAGCGGCAGGGCAACATCCCCTGCTTCCTGCAGTTTTTTCCGCAGCTTGGCAATTTCAGTCATCAGCTCTCTCCTTTCCAGCAAAAACTTATCTTTTTATCCTATACTGGATCTTACCAGATTTTACCGCTTACCGGCCAATTTTTTCTCCCGCCAGCGGGCCCAGATGGCCAAAAGCAGAGACAGGAAGACCAGGATAAAGGCGGCCCAGAAAATCGCGTGAATAGCCCCGTAAAGGATATTCTCCATCTGGCCCAAGTCCTGCTTAGGCAGGCTGGCCCGGGTCTTGGCGTCTGACAAGTGGTTGAGCATGGACAAAGTGATCTTGCCCCCGCTAGCCTTGACCCCTTTAGCCAGGTGCTCATTCAAAATGACCCCGAAGACGCTGGAAGAAATGGCCATGGCCAGCATCCGGATCAGGTAGGAGAAGGAAGTAGCAACCGGCACGTCCTGTCTTTCCGCGTCTTCTTGCACCTTAACCTGGAGCTGGTTGAACATGACCCCGTTGCCCCAGCCCTGCAGCATCCCGGCCAGCAAAATCCCACAGTAAGGGAAGTAGCGCGGAGCCACAGCCATCAGTAAGTAGCCCGCCGCCAAAATCCAGCAGGTGGCCAGCATGACCTGGTAGGCCGACCAGCGCCGGCGCATTTTTTCCACGGACAAGGAACCCAGCATGTCGGTAAAGGCCCCGGGAATCTGGGTCATCCCCCCGACCAGGGCAGTCGTGGCCATCAAGCCTTCAGCCCACATCGGCGCGTAGACGCTGTAAGCCGACATGGCGGCCCAGATCAAAACGAACAAAGTAAAGTCGACGACCAGGGGGATGTTTTTAAACAAGCGGCCCGGGATAATCGGGTCCTCCGCCCGGCGCTCAATAATGACCAAAAGGCCGATGAAAATCAAGGCCGCCGCGAAGATCAAAAGCGCCGTGGCCAGGCCAGCTGACTCCACCAGCTGGGTCCCCAATAAAAGGGCCACCACCCCAAAGGACAGGCAAATGGCCCCGCCTAAGTCAACCTTGTGGACTGACCGGGCTTTTTCCTCTTCCTGGAAAAAGATCTGAATCAAGACGATGGAGATCAAGGCTACCGGGATATTGATGTAAAAGACCCAGCGCCAGGACAGGACGTCAACGATCCAGCCCCCGAAAAGCGGCCCTAAGATAGTGGCCGTAGTGAAGAAGGCAGACACCATCCCCAGCACCTTTAGGCGTTTGTGGGCGTTGGGATAAAGGTCAGAATAAATGATATAAGGAAGCGACACCATCCCCCCGTTGCCGATCCCGGCCAAAAGGCGGAAGGTCAAAAGAAAGGACATCTGCTGGGCGCAGCCCTGGAGCAGCGCCCCTAGCAAAAAGCAGGCAGCCGCAAGCTGGTAGGCCAGCTTATTCCCCCGCCGCTCGCCCAATTTACTCCAAAGTGGCGTGGAAACAGCCGTCCCCAATAAGAAGATGGCCACCAGCCAGCCGGTATACTCAATCCCGTGCAAATCGGCAATGATCCGCGGCAAGGCGGTGTTGATGATCGTGTTGTCCAGGCCGGACATGACGTTTGACAGCATCAAGGCCACGGTAATTACTCGTCTTCGTTGATCTGACATTTTTCTCTCCCACTAAATTCTAAAAGTCTGTAAGTCTAGGATACAGCTAAAAATTTTTTCGTTAAAGCCACTTCCCAGATTATTTTAAGAAAAGTACTATAAATCGGCTTTTTCAATCAGTTTGGACAAAGTTTGAATTAGACAGGCTTTAGCAGATCAAATATAATAAGATAAGAATCAATTTGACGAATTAACGGGGTGCCGGAAGGCTGAGATGATACCCATGGAACCTGGCCAGGTAATGCTGGCAAGGGAAAATGCTGCTGCTTATGGTCACCCCGCTTTTGAGGTGACTTTTTATTTTGCAAGCAGAACTGACAATTGACCACTTAACTTTTTCCTACGGGGACCGGGAGGTCATCCGGGACCTGTCTTTAAGCCTGCCGGCGGGGACCTTTTCCCTCTTGATCGGGCCAACTGGCTGCGGCAAGTCGACCCTGTTGAAGATCATGGCCGGCCTCTACCCGAAATACGGGGGCCAGCTGACCAGCGGACAGGTCGATTTGGGCGGACGGAGTCAAGCCATGATGTTCCAGGAAGCCGGCGAGCAGTTTACCATGGCCACGCCTAGAGAAGAGATTATTTTTGCCATGGAAAACCTGGGCAAGGATAAAGAAGAATTCGCGGACCGGCTGAAAAAGGCCAGCGAATTCGCGGAAATCGACTCTCTTTTAGATCAGAAGATCGTAACCATGTCCGGCGGGGAAAAGCAGCGGGTAGCCTTGGCTGTCCTGGTCGCCATGGACGTGGACATTTTTTTGCTGGATGAGCCTTTTGCCAGCGTGGACCCGGCGGCCCGCCGCTTCTTGATTGGCCGCTTGGCCAAGCTGAAAGAGCAGGGCAAGACCATCATTATCACCGACCACCTTTTTGACGACTACCAGGGCAAGGTGGACAGGGTCTACCGCTTCAAAGGCGAGCAAGTGGACTTATTGACTAAGGATGAACAAGCGCTTCTCCTGGATACTGAGCCAATCGGCCTGCACTTCCCCCTGCCGGAGAAGGAGCCAGCGGCTTTTGTCATGAAAAATTTCGCCATCAAGCAGGGCCGGCCTTTGCTTGAGCAAAAGGAATTAGCCATCCCCAAGGGGAAGGTAACCTTGATCACGGGGCCAAACGGCAGCGGGAAGAGCTCCCTGTTTAAGGCCATGACCAAGCTGCTGGACTACCAGGGGTCTTTGACCTGGGAGGGCAAGGAAGTAGCCAAGCTCAAGGAGCGGACCTACTTCCAGCATGTGGCGCAGATTTTTCAAAATGCAAGTGACCAGTTCATGGCGATTACTGTCAAAGAGGAGCTGGCTTTGAGCCAAAAGCACTCTTCGCCCTACTTCACTCCGGAAGTTTTAGACCAGGCCCTGGCTGACCTGGATTTGGCCGACCACATGGACCAGGTGGTCTACTCCTTGTCGGGCGGGCAGAAAAAGAAGCTGCAGATCCTCTTGATGCTTCTGTCGGGCCAGGAAGTGCTCTTGATCGATGAACCTTTGAGCGGCCTGGACCAGAAGTCAATTGAGCAGGTCGTGAAGCTGTTGCAAGAGTGCCAGGAAAAAAGCGGGCAGACCATCCTGCTGATCAGCCACCAGTTCTACGGGATCAGCACTTGGTGCGACTACCACCTGCGCCTGGCCGGCAGAGAGCTGGCTTTTGTCCAGGATTAGGAGGAGAAAATGACAAAAAGCAAAATGAATCCCAGCTTGAAATTCCTGCTGACCTTGATTATTTCACTGGAGTTATCTTTTAAGGTCAGCTTTTTCAGCAACATCATCGTCATTGTTTTATCCTTAGGCTATCTCTTATACCGGCGGATCAAGCCTAAGGCCCTGGGCGGGATGCTTTTGGCAACGGGTTTAGCGGCAATTACCGTCTTTTCTTCAGGCTACATCTTCAGTGACCACTGCGACCTCTGGTATGCTTTGGACATTTCCAGCCGGGTCTTCGTATATACCTTCACCACGGCCTGCCTGACCATTTCAACCACGGCAGAAGAGATGGCCCGGTCGCTGGAGCAGAACCTGCACTTGCCGAGCAAGTTTGCTTATGGGACTTTGGCGGCTTTGAACATCATTCCCCGCATGCAGGCCGCGGTCAAGCAGATCCGGGTGGCGGGGATGATGCGGGGAGTCTACCTCTCCTTTTGGTCCCCGGTCCTCTACTTTAAGGCGATTCTGGTGGCTTTAAACAGTGCCGACAACCTGGCCCAAGGTATGGAGTCCCACGCCTACCGGGAAGGTGCTCCGCGGTCGGTGATCGTTGAAGTGCCACTGACTGGGAAAGATTGGCTGCTTTTTATTATTGCGGTTCTTCTTTTGAATCTGGGCGCTTTTTTACTCCCGTAGAAATTGCAAAAAAATTTTAGTAAAAAAGTTATAAAATTGACCTAAATCAATTTCTTTTGCCTGGGGAGGTCCTATAATACTAAGTATCAAGAGAAAAAATTGCTACTTAAGTAAAAAGAAGGGAAATTACCATTATGAAGAAATTAGACGCTACTACTTTGACTGCTGACCAACAAAAGTTCTTTAACGACGCTTTGGCATTCGTTGCTTCCGTTGACAAGGACGGCAAGCCACAAGTTGGTCCTAAGGGCTCATTGACTGCTTTGGACGACAAGCACCTGGTCTGGAGTGAAGTTACCTTCTCACACTTGTGGGAAAACATCAAGAACGGCAGCAAGGTTGCTGTTGTAGTTGCTGACGTGCCAAGCCACACTAACGTACGCGTGGTCGGCAGCGTGACTGTCCACGAAGGCGACGACTTCGCTAAGGAATACGCTGCTAAGGTTGGCAAGCCAGAAACTGCTGCTGCCGTAGTAGTTGAAGTTGAAGAAATCTTCGCTTAATTAAATCAGCATAAAGAAAATGGCTTCTAGGAGAAAATCCTGGAAGCCATTTTTTGTTTACTGTTCTATTTTTTTGCCCCAAAAAGGCCACAGGCCAGGGCCGCGTAAATTAGGTATAAAATGCCGATTGAGATGTACTCATGAATATTGAAGACGAAGATCAAGACGACAACCGCTAATGCTGCAGCAGTTACGTAGCCAGCTGCCGGGCTGAGCTTGGTCAAAGGCGCGATTCCCAGAAATAGGGTCAGCAGAGTGATCGCGATCATGCCGGCAATCGCCCATGAAACCGGACCTGGGTTGCCCAAGGCAAATATCCACTGAACTGCCATGAACAAGGCTAAACAGATGCCGGCCAGCAGAAAGACGGTTTTGACGGCTGGCTTAGTTGCAAAGTTTTTCATCATAATCACGCTCCTATTTTCAAAAGGCTATTCACTTATATTATAAGTTCAAGTTCACTTTTTGAGCAGTGATTCTTGCGGCAGCCGTCATTTTTTGCTTTTATTAAAAATTCCAGCTACCAAACTTGCGTATGTTAACGCGCGGTTCTTGCTAAGTTTAATAACTTTTGCTCTTCGGTCACCCAACCCAGGACATCACGCAGCTGACCAGGCTGACGGCCAAGAGGATGCCGGCCAGCCAATAGTTAAAGACAGCCTTCCCCCGCTAGCGGTAGCTGGCCAGAACCAGACTGACCGCCAAAGTCCAGTACCAGGTCAAGCCGAAATACAGGCCTACCACCCGGTCAATTACAAGGCCCAGCAAAAGGCAGGCGCCAATTACCCAAGCTGCTGCAGGAGCCAGCCACTTACTCAGCCAGACCCCCAAAGCAGCAGCTACAACAAGCAAAATAAAGGCATCATAAAGTAGTTCTGTTGCCTGCCCATGACTGCCACTGAAGGCATAACCCGAAGCCGTCTGGCCAACTAAATTAATGATCAGCGACACTGCCGCTGCCGTCAAAAGCAGGTCATTGGCCAGCCACATGTAACGCTCTGTTTTAGTCATTTAAATCATCCCTTTCATGACTAAAACACTTTCACCCTAGATTCTAGCACTAGACTAATTCGTATACAAAAAGCCTCTCCCGCTTATTTCACAGGAGAGGCTAAAAAATCTATTCTACTTGTGGTATGGACTGCCGGAGTTGATCATAAAGGCCCGGTAGATCTGCTCAATCAAAACCAGCCGCATCAATTGGTGAGGCATGGTCAGCTTGCCAAAACTGAAGAGGTCGTTGGCCCGCTTGTTGACCGCGTCACTGGTCCCCAGGCTTCCCCCGATCACGAAAGTAATGTCGGAATGCCCGTAGGTCCCCAGGTCCTTCAGCTCCTTGGCAAACCCTTCACTAGCCCGCTCTTTGCCCTTGATAGCCAGAACATAAACATATTCCTTGTCCTTGATCTTGCTCAGGATCCGCTCGCCTTCCCGCTTCTTGACCTCTTCCATCTGGGCTGGGCTGAGACTTTCCGGCGCCTTTTCATCCGGCACCTGCACGATCTCCACCTTGGCAAAGCGGCTCAGCCGCTTCTGGTACTCCGCGATCCCGTCCTTAAAATACTTCTCTTTTAATTTTCCAACGCAAACAATTTTGATATTCATAATGCCCCTATTTTACCATTTTTGCTTCTATCCCCACAATTAACAGTTTATCAACCGCCTTTTTCCACAGCTGTGGAAAGTCCTTTTCTAGATCTAGTGGACTAGAGCCGAATTCTATCTAGGTCTAGCTTTTTGTAAAAAAATTTCTAAAATCCCGTGTAACCATTCCACAAAGAACCTGTGGACTGGACCTTTTCACAAACAATCACCGAAAAAGCCCGGCCTATCGCCTTGAACAGACGTTTTAACATGACTTTTACCCGTGGAACTTACACACAATCCACAGCTTATCCACAGCTTTTTAGCGCTTTTTACCCGATTTTTTGCACAATTCACAGTCTTTTCCACAGGATTGGGGATAAAGTCTCCTTAAAAATTTTCCTTGACAAGAAATATATCCGAACTTTACCTTCCTTTCACCCTGTTTTCGTTTTGAAAGAAGCAAAAAATCCAGCAGATCTGCTGATCCACTGGATTATTTGTTCTTAAATTAGTTGCTTGCCTGCAGGGTTACCGTGAAGGTCATGGTCTTGCCGTTCCGGTTGACCGTAATCTTGACCTTATCGCCAACATTGTGGCTGTACAGGATGCTGTGCAGGGTGGCTACGTCGTTGACCGTCTTGCCGTCAGCCGCCGTAATCACGTCGCCCTTCTTGATCCCGGCACTGGCTGCCGCGCTGCCTGAAGTTACGCTGGCCACGTACAGGCCCTTCTTCAGACTGGTTGAAATGCCCAGCTGCTTCTTGTAGTAGCTGTTCAGTTCAGCAATCGCTGCTACCTTGATGCCCAGTTGCGGCCGGGTGATCTTCCCCTTCTTGACCAATTGGTTGACGATCGTCACAACTTCGTTTGACGGGATCGCGAAGCCCATTCCTTCAACTGAGTCGCCGCTGCTGGAGCTGGACAGCTTCATGGAGTTGATCCCGATAACCTGGCCGTCAGAGTTGACCAGGGCACCACCGGAGTTACCGGAGTTAATGGCCGCGTCAGTCTGGATGACCGTCATCTGGTTGGAGTTGTAAGTGATCGTCCGGCTTGGTGAGGAAATGATCCCTTGCGTTACCGTAGACGCGTATTCAGACCCTTCCGGTGAACCGATGGCAATCACCGTCTGCCCGGACTGCAGGCTGCTGGAGTCACCAAATGAAGCGGTCTGGGTCACGTACTTGGAGTCGATTGACAGAACTGCCAGGTCACTGGTTGAGTCCTTGCCGACAACCTTAGCGGAAATCGTCTTCCCGGAAGCCAGGATGACCTTCACCTTGGCTGCCCCGGAAATAACGTGGTTGTTAGTGACGATGTAGCCCTTGCCGTTGGCCGTCGTGTAGATGACCCCGGAACCTTCAGAGTACAAAGTCAAAGACTTCTTGGAGCTGGATGAGCCTGAACTGTCCGAGTCACCGTAGCCAAACATGCTGTAGATGTCAGAGCTTGATGATGAACTGGAAGTGTACTTGTAGTTCAAGACTGAAACAACCGCGTTTTGCACCTTCTTGTAGGCAGAAGTCATCGTCCCGCTGGCAGTCGTAGACTTGTTGACCTTGGTCGTGCCGCTGGATGAAGTCGTCACTGACCCGGTTTCACCAGTGTTGCTGCTGCTTGAGCTGGCCGTGGATGATGAAGCATTGCTGTTCAAATTAGCTGCTGACAAGCCGCCGTAAGCAATCCCCCCGCCCAAAAGACCGGCAACGACCCCAATGATGGCCGCTTTAGTTAACAAACGGTTATTTTCCTTCTTGCGCGTGTTTCTTTGCTTATCTTGTTCTTCAGACATGGTTATCACTCCTTATCGTTGCCATTATCATATCCAAGCTTTTTGAAGTATATATGAACAAAAGGTATTAAAAGCTTTAAAGCCTTTGTATTATAAATTAATTAAAGAACTCGGCGTCATTGGCTCGGTATCGTGCAGTTCCAGGTCACTGGCCACGTCGGCGTCTCTGGCTGCCAAAACCTCTTCCGCCACGTCCCGGGCCAAATAGTTTAAATTGTTCTGCTGGCTGCGGTGAGCCATGAAAACATGCTTGGTTTTAGAACTGATAACCCTGGCCAGAGTCTCAGCCGCCTGCTCGTTTGAGAGGTGGCCGTGGTCTGACCGGACCCGCTGCTGCAGGCTCCAGGGATAGGGGCCGCTTCTCAGCATCAGGTCGTCATAGTTGAACTCGAGCAAATAAGCATCCGCGTCTTGAATCTCATATTCGACTTCTTCAGACACGTAGCCCGTGTCCGTCAGGCAGGCCAGGCGCTTGCCCCCGCTGGAAAAAACGTAGTACTGGGGCTGGGCCGCGTCATGGCTGGTGGCAAAAGCCGTCACTTCCAAATCCCCATAGCACTTGGTCTGGCCTGGCTCAATCACATTGATCTGGTCTTCCGGCAGGCGGCCGATCTTCCCGGTCTCCTCCAAGTACTTCCAGGTACCCGTGTTGCTGAAGGCATTCAGCTGAGGATAGCGGCGCATAAGGACCCCCATCCCCCCGCTGTGGTCGCCGTGGTCATGGCTTAAAAAGACCATGTCCAGGTCCTCGATCGCCACGCCTACCTTGGCTAAAAGCTCCTTGGTCTTCTTGCCTGAAAGGCCGGCGTCCATCAAAATCTTGTGCTGGTCAGTCATCAGCAGGCTGCAGTTGCCCGCTGATCCGCTCGATAATACCGCGAATTGCAAATTTTTTCCTTCCTGCCCTTAATCGTCCAATGTACTGTTTTGCAAAAGCTGGCCGCTGAAGGCGTTGACCCGCTTCAAGCTGCTGCTCTTGCTGCTCTTATTTTCGATCCAGACCAGCCAGGTCGGGACAAAAATCACGCTGCCCCGGACCTCGGTCAATTTGGTGTAGCCCAGCTTGACCTGCATTACCCGGGAGTTATCAGCCAGTTCCCGGGTGGTGTAGAGGTTGGTGACCGCCCGCCAGGGGCTGATAGTTGCCTGCAGCTCCCGGACGCTGGTCAAGTCAGTCAAGTAGGTCTGGTAGTAGCCCGTGATCTTCTTGTTCTTGACATTGACCACCAGCTGGGCCAGGCTGCTGTAAACCTGCCCGTACTGGGACTTCTGCACGTAAACGTAGCTGCTGTTGCTGGAGAGGTTCTTGGCATAGACATACTGCTTGCCATGCGGGACGTAATTGCTGTCGTTCTTGAATTCACTCACCGTCATCCGCTCTAGCGGAATTGCGGTCTTCATGGTCGCGTACAAGGTCTTGTCCCCTTCAGCATAGCTGGTGGAGACGTCGCTGCTGAGCTTCTTGGCGGCTTCCTTCAAGTCGCTCTTGCTTCTAGTGGCCAGGTAGTAGCCCGAGTCCCCCTTTTTGGACAAGGAGGGAACCGTAATATTGTCTGACTTCATTTCAGCCTTCAAGCTGGTTGAAGTCGTCACCGAATTGGTCGATAAGGTCAAGGTAACCGGGGCCCGCCAAAGCTCAATCAAGAGATAGATGTCGACTAAGCAGAAGAGGATCAGAAAAAGCCATTCAATTTTGCGATGATCCATTTACTTTTCTCCTTCCTCTGAGCTGGCAGAGCTTGCTGATACGGCGGAACTTGAACTGGAGCTGGAACTTGATTCAGCCGCCGGCTGGCTGCGGCTGCTGGAATATGCTTCCTGACTGCTGGCCGGTGCCTGGCTGCCCGCCTGGCTGA
This sequence comes from Lactobacillus delbrueckii, assembly GCA_004556255.1. GTDB lineage: Bacteria > Bacillota > Bacilli > Lactobacillales > Lactobacillaceae > Lactobacillus > Lactobacillus delbrueckii_B. The sequence goes on along the minus strand of SFHY01000015.1, from coordinate 5,934 downwards.
CGCTGGAACTTGCGCTTGAGCTGGCTTCACTGCTCGACTCACTGCTGGAAGAGCTGGAAGACGAGTAGCTGCTGGAGCTGGAACTTGACCCCTCCATTAACAGATCCGTATTTTCCGCCTTGGTCTTCTTCCAGCCGGCCAGGCTGTTCCAGCTGCCGCCAACCTTGATGAAGTAGGTCGGCACCAGGGTAATCAAGTCGCTGCGCTTCTTGTCGGCCTGGATATGATAGCCGATGGTGATTTTTTCAATTTCGCTTTCCTTGATGCCGATGCTATTCAGCTCCTTCAGCAGGGTCGCGGTTTTCGGCAAGGTCTTAACATGGCCGTCATACGGGATCGGGATCTGCAGGTTTATGCTGCTGAAAGCCACGCTGACCGACTCCGTCCTCATGGTTACCTGGGTCTGAGCCAAAGTGTCGTTGGCAAAAATCGGATAGCCTTCAATATAGTTGATGTAGGACACCGTCTTGCCGCTGCTTTCAAAAAAGCGCAGGTCCTGTTCAGCCAGGCCCAGCTGCTTGACATAGGCGGCACTTTCCAGCATCTCCTGGGTGGCCGTCCGCTCCTGGTTGGTCAGGTAGTTCTGGTACAGATACTGGTGGTCATTGCTCTTGCCTTCCTTAGGAATCTGCAGGCGCTTGGAATAACCAGCCGTGTAGACGGTGCGGCCGTTCTTAGCCACTGACTTCCGGTAGCTGCTGCCCAAGAGCCGGGAAGCATAGTAGCTGCTGGACTGGTAGCTGATCAGGTAGCTGTATTCCTTAGCCTTGATTTCCTTGGCATAAAAAGGCACATAGAGCTTCTTTAAATGCAGGAAGCTGACCTCCTGCCGGTCTTGGGCGCTCTTGACGTACTTGGCCAGCTGCTGGAAGGAGCCGGACTTGATCTTGACCCGGTAGACCCGGCTGCCCTTGTCGTTGCCGAAGTAGAGGTAGCGGGTCTTGCTCTTGACCGGGACAAAGACCCGGTTGAACTGCAGGCTGGAATTAGCCTGTTTTTTGCCTAAAAGGACCGTGAAATTGATCTGGTCCGGGTAGGCAAACATAATATAGTTCTGGTCAGCCAGCAGTTTCTCATAGTCACTGGCCGTGGTTGACATTTTCTCGATCGTCCCCAGCTTGACCTTTTCCAGGTACTGGACGAACTTCAAAGGCAGGTTCCGCTTAGCGTCATGAACCTGGTAGCGGACCCCGTTTTGAAAGACATAGGTCTGGCCCGGAGCGTAAAAAGACTGGACATTCCGGTAATGGGTCGATAAAGAAGCTGAACTCTGGGAGGATGATTCATTGCTGATCCGGCTGAAGCGCTGGTCACTGGTCATCACCGTGACCCAGAGGCCGATCGAGATCAGAATCACGGTCAAGGTCGCCAGGTGGAGGAGAAAATCATTGAATTTGAACTTGAATTTAAACTTCATCCCATTCATCCTCCTCATCCATTGGTTCGTAAGGCAGGGCAATATAGAAGGTTGACCCGTGCCCTTCCCGGCTGTCCGCCCAGATCCGGCCGCCATGGGCCGTCACGATTTCCTTGGCGATGGCCAGGCCCAAACCGGTCCCGCCTTGGGCCCGGGACCGGGCCTTGTCTGCCCGGTAGAAGCGGTCAAAGATCTTGCCCAGGTCCTTCCTTGGAATCCCCAGGCCCTGGTCGCTGATGCTGAGCAGGATCTGGTTCTGGTTCTGGGTCAAGCGGACCGTGATGGTCCCTCCGTCAGGGGAATACTTGATGGCGTTGTTCATGATGTTGTCGATCACCCGCATCATTTGGTCGGTGTCGATTTCCACCCAAAGGGCCTGGTTGCCCAGGTCCCGCTTGATCACGTATTCCTTGGTATCGCTCTGGGCCTCGCCCTGGTCATGCTCGACAATCATGTCGAAGCGGTTGAGCAGGTGGGAGACAAAGTCGGTAAAGTTGACCCATTCCGGTTCCAGCTTGGTGGCTCCCCGGTCCATTCTGGACAGGACCAACAGGTCATTGACCATCCGGATCATCCGCTCAGTTTCCTTCTGGGTGACATCCAAAAATTGCGGGGCAATCTCCGGATCCTTCCAGGCCCCTTCATTCAAGGCTTCGATATAAGCCCGGACACTGGTCAAAGGAGTCCGCAATTCATGGGAAACATTGGAAACAAACTGCCGCTGCTCATCTTCGTTCTTGATCTGCTCAGTCACGTCGTGCAAGACGCAGACGGCCCCGGAAACAAAGCCCGTAACCCGCTTGATCAAGGTAAAGCTGGCGTGCAGGATCATTTCATCATCCGTGCCGGCATTGACCGTAACCTGCATGTCGCTTTGGTTGGAGATCAAGTCCTGGGAAGTGTAGTCCTCCCCCAGGCCTAAAACTTGGGAAATCGGCTTGTTGATCGCGTCTTCGGCCTTGATGTCCAGGAAGTCCTGGGCCATCTGGTTCATGATCGACACGTTCCCATGCCGGTCGGTCGCGATCACCCCGTCGGTCATGTGGGACAGGACGCTGTCCAGCCGGCGGCGCTCAGATTCTGACTGCTCATTGGACCGCTCGATCTTGGCTGAGAGGGTGTTGAAGGCCGCCCCCAGCTGACCCAGTTCGTCATTGGAGTAGATCTTGACCTGGGTTGAATAGTCCCCGTCAGCCACCTGGATGGCCTGCTGGCGGAGCTCTTCAATCGGCCGGGTTATTGCCCGGGAAATAAACATGGAGGCAATCGCCGCCACGATTACGGCAATAAGCGAGGCCGTCAGGAACATCATGGAGACATTGCGCAAGTTGTTGAAGACGTCAGCCATGCTGGCCCGGACGTAAACTGCCCCGACGATGTTGGTTCCGCTGGTCAGAGGCACGATCTGGACCATGAAGCTGCCCTTTTGGTCACTGGTGACCTGGGTCTTCTGCTGGCCGGAGTTGATCACTTCCCGGATATCGCCATTATTGGACAATTGCCCCACCCGGTTCTTGTCATTTAAGTTAGACACGGCCCGGATCACGTTCTTGCTGTCCACGACCTGGATCTCAGAAATCGCGTCGTTGCTGTAGTCAGTGATGATCTGGTTTATCTTCCGGTCAGCGCTCTTGCCGTTCTTGACCAGCTGGGTAGTCAGCTGGTCGGTCACAATCGACTGCAGCTGAATCGTGGTTTGGAAGTTGTCGATGCTGGTCTGCTCCATCTGCCGGGTAAAGTAGGCCCCGATGATTTCAATCGTGGCCAGCAAAAGGAGCATGAAGATGAGGGCGATCTTGGTCTGGATCGAGCTGACCGCGCGCTTAAGCAGGTTGGTCTTCTCTTTCTTCACTTTCTCTTTGCGTGCTTTTTTATCTTTCTTCATTAATCCATCCACATAAAGAAAGCCACCTCAAACAGTGGCTCCCAAATTATTCTTCTGTTTGCTGCTTGACAAAGTAGCCGACTCCCCGCCGGGTAACCAAAATCTTCGGCCGGACCGGATTGTCCTCGATCTTTTCCCGCAAGCGGTGAACCGTAACATCGACAGTCCGGACATCGCCGAAGTAGTCGTAGCCCCAAACCGTCTGCAAGAGGTGCTCTCTGGTCATAACCTGGTCCATATGCTGGGCCATGTAGTAGAGCAGTTCAAACTCCCGGTGGGTCAGTTCGATCTTTTCCCCGTTCTTTTCAACCAGGTAGGCATCCGGCTTGATCAGCAGGTTGCCGATCTGGATGTCATTGCTTTCCTGTTCTTTTTCCTTCTGCTGGTTAACTTCCACTGCCTTCTTGACGATGTCCCGGCGGCGCAAATTGGCCTTGACCCGGGCCACCAGCTCACGGTTGGAGAAAGGCTTGGTCACGTAGTCGTCCGCCCCCATTTCCAGGCCGAGGACCTTGTCGATCTCACCGCCCTTGGCGGTAACCATGATGATCGGCATGTCATGGGTCTGGCGGACCTCCCGGGCTACTTCCAGCCCGTCTTTCTTCGGAAGCATTAAGTCTAAAATCATTAAGTCAGGGTTGTATTCTTCAACCTTCTCGACAGCTTCCTCGCCGTCATAAGCGGTCTCTACATCAAAACCCTCTTTGGTCAAGTTGAACTTGATGATATCGGAAATCGGTTTTTCGTCGTCAACGACGAGAATTTTTTTAGGCATCATAGACCTCCTTCACTGTCCCTATTATACTTGATTTGTTCGCGAAATTAAAAAAATTACAATTAATGTAAAAAAGAAGATTGCTTTTACTGAAATTTATGGCATAATAAAAGTGTTGGTTGACACGGGTCGTTAGCTCAGCTGGCAGAGCACCGGACTCTTAATCCGGGTGTCCAGGGTTCGATCCCCTGACGACCCATCATCCCTAAGCACTGCACTTGCAGTGCTTTTTTTATTTTACAGCAAGCGGGGACTTTTGATGAGTAAAAAGACTTACTACTACCACAGTGAAAGCGAGGACCTGGTCAGTTCCGCCCAGCAGGACTTCCAGCTTCCAGATGACTACCAGGTCTTCCGGAAAGGGGCGGCTTGGCAATTCTGGAACGGCCTGGTTCGCAGCCTGGCCTGCGTCTTTGCCTGGCTCTACTCCCGCCTCTTCTTACTAGTTAAAGTCAAAGGCAAGGAAAAATTGCGCCCCTTTAAAAAGCAGGGATATTTTGTCTACGGCAACCACACCCAGATGCTGGGTGACCCCTTCACCCCCATGACCATCGTCAACCCCTACCGCTACTATGCCCTAGCCGCCCAGGCCAACTGGGGAATTCCTTTTTTAGGTAAGTACGTGATCCCGGCAGCTGCCCTGCCGGTTGGAAAAAACATCAAGCAGTCCATCCGCCTGCTCAAAGATGTCAAATACGCCTATGAAGAAAAAAAGGCGGCCATCGTCATCTACCCGGAAGCCCACCTTTGGCCCTACTACACCAAGATCCGCCCCTTCCCGGCAACCAGCTTTAACTTCCCGGTCAGCCTGAAGGCCCCGGCTTTTGCCATGACAACCACCTACCAGCCCTGCCGCTGGCGCAAGCGGCCGAAAATCACGGTCTACATCGACGGCCCCTTTTACCCGGACAAAAATCTGGGCAAGAAGGCGGCCCAGGAAAAGCTGCATGATGAAATCGCCAAAAGCATGCAGGAGCGGGCAAAACTGAGCACTTGCGAGTATTGCTCGTATGTTAAAATTGACAGTAAGAACTAGGACTTTTTTTACTAAGGAGGCAAAAACCATGAACTTTCTTTTTTGCGGTGACCACAACGCTGAAAGAGGCGTGCTGATTGCCGTCTTATCCCTGCTCAAAGCCGAACGCGGCGAAGAGGTTCACGTCTACATCCTAACCATGAGGGCCAAGAGTAAATCCAGGTCCTTCAAGCCCTTCAGCCAGCACGCGGCCGACTTCATCCGCTCTCTCATCGTGGCTGACAACCCCAACAGCAGCCTGGAGCTGATCGACTGCACCGAAAACTTCATCAAGGAACCGCCGACGGCCAACATGGGTACCCGCTTCACCCCCTACGCCATGCTCCGGCTTTTTGCCGACGAACTGCCGCAGATTCCTGACCGGATCCTCTACTTGGACGACGACGTGATCATCCGCCGGCCGGTTGACCAGTTCTACACCCAGGATTTGACCGGAACTGAACTGGTTGGGGTTCTGGACTACTTTGGCCGCTTCTTCTTCCACAATCAAAAGAAGCTTTTTGACTACTTGAATTCCGGAGTCCTCCTTTTAAACATGGTTGAGATTAAGCGGACTGGTCTGTTTAAGCGAGTCCGCCACTTGATGCAGGTCAAGCAAATGTTCCTGCCCGACCAGACAGCTATCAACAAGCTGGCCAAGGAAAAGCGGATTGCCCCGCGCAAGTACAATGAGCAATATGCCCTGCAGGAAGACACGGTCATCCAGCACTTTACCACCAGCTTCCGCTTCTTCCCTTACTTCAGAACTCAGACGGTCAAGCCTTGGGACGTAAAAAGGGTCCACAGTGTGTTAAAGTTGCATGAATATGATGACTTGCTCA
>SFHY01000153.1 GCA_004556255.1 Lactobacillus delbrueckii | reverse complement strand
TATTTTAAATTTCTTTTTATTTCTTATTTCCAATTACATGGCAAAAGCGGCTTAGGAACAAATCCTTAGCTGCTTTTTCATTTATCTATTCTCTTTTTTAGCAAAAATCAGTCCAGATCCAGCTGCCGCTTGACTTCGTCAGCCATGTTATCAGCCGGGATGACGATTTCCCGGGAGCTGTGGCCTAAGAAGGCCTCCATGGCCTTTGGGGCAGGGCCGGTCAAGTCAGTCAGTTCCTTAAGGGCTGGCAGGCCTTTTTCCTTAACAGTTTGCCCGCTGATTGCGTGGTATACGGTTTCCGGGAACTTGTAAGGGCTGGCGGTAGAGAGGACGACAGTTGCTTTATCGTCTTCTTCTTTAAAGCGCTTGGCGGCTAAAGAAGCGACAGCCGTGTGCGGGTCGATGACATAGCCGCTCTCTTCGTAAACCCGCTTGATTTCGCCTTCGATTTCTTCCGGAGTGGCGTAGTCGGCCCAGAAGCCGGAAAGTTTCTCTCGCATGTCTTCTGGCAATTGGTATTCGCCCTTTGTATTCAGCTGCTCCATCAAAGACTTGACAGTATCCGGATCCTGGCAGAGGTCAAAGAGCAGGCGCTCCAGGTTGCTGGAAACCAGGATGTCCATGGACGGGGAGTTGGTCACGTAGAAGTCCCGCTTCTTATCATACTTGCCTGTCTTGAAAAAGTCGGTCAAGACATTGTTCTTGTTGGAAGCGCAGATCAGGCGGCCGACTGGCAGGCCCAGTTTTTGCGCATAATAGCCGGCCAGAATGTCGCCAAAATTGCCAGTTGGCACGGAGAAGTTGACGGGATCGCCAAATGCAATGGCTTCTTGGTCTAGCAGCTGCTTGTAGGCAGCGAAGTAGTAGACGACCTGGGGCAAAAGGCGGCCAACATTCATGGAGTTGGCGCTGGAGAAGGTCAAATCGTGGCTTGCCAGCAGACTGTTCATGTCCGGGTCGTTAAAAATCTGCTTGACCCTGGTCTGGGCCTGGTCAAAGTTGCCCTCAACCGCCACAGCCACGGTGTTGTCGCTGTTTTCGCTCAGCATCTGCTTGAGCTGGATCGGGGCCACCCCTTGGTAAGGGTAAAAGACGATGACCCGGGTCTTGGCTAAGGACTGGAAGCCCCGCATGGCGGCGGTCCCGGTGTCCCCGGAAGTCGCGGTCAAAATCACGATCCCCCTGTGGTCGTCGGAGTTTTCCAAGGCTGTCTTCATCAAGCGGGGCAGGCACTGCAAGGCCACGTCCTTAAAGGCCAGGGTTGGCCCATGGAAGAGCTCCAGGTAGTAGTTGCCGGCCTTCTGATCAGTCAGCGGGGCGATCCGGTCGTCATCCCATTGCTGGCCGTAGGCGCCTTTAACAATCTCTGCCAGCTGCTCTTCACTGTAATCAGTCAAGAACAAAGCCAGGATCTTTTTAGCCATATTCTGGTAAGGCAGGGCAAAAATTTCCTTTAAAGCAGCGGCTGAAAATGGAGCCGGGAATTCTTTGGGCACGAAAAGGCCGCCATCTGGGGCCAGGCCTTGAACGATTGCCTGGGCAGCGGTAACTTCCTGCCCCTGGCTGCGGGTACTGCGGTAAATCATAAATCCTCCCTAAAAGTCAGATGCGTGATCTGTAAACTAGTAACGATGGTTGAAAAAGATTTTTTCCTTTATGGCTAATTATAACGGGGAAATCATTTTTCTAAAAGGGAAAACATGATAAAATGATTAAGAAACTGGTAATTGCCAATTATTGAGGTGAAGAAGCGTGAAAATCAAAGTTCCAGCATCCAGCGCCAACCTGGGCCCGGGTTTCGACTCCATCGGGGTGGCCATTTCCTTGTACCTAACCATTGAAGTAATCGGGGAGAGCGACCAATGGCAGGTAGACCATAACTTAGGGGACCTGCCCAGCGGGGAAGACAACATGATCGTCCAGGCGGCTTTAAGCGTCAAGCCGGATTTAACTCCCCAGCACTTGCGGGTGGAATCAGACATCCCCCTGGCTCATGGCCTGGGCTCCAGCTCCAGCGCCATCGTGGGCGGGATCGAACTGGCCGACCAATTGGGGCAACTCAACCTGGCTCCCCATGAAAAAATCGAAATCGCGGCCCAACTGGAAGGGCACCCGGACAATGTCGCCCCGACCATTCTGGGCAGCTTGGTTGTCGGCTGCAAGGTCAACGGCCACTTTACAGCCGTTAAGGCCCCGGTACCGCCTTTTGCCATGATCGCCTACATCCCGGCCTATAACTTAAAGACCAGCGATGCCCGGGCCGTTTTGCCCAAGGAGCTTTCCTTTAAAGACGCGGTCCAGGCCAGTGCCGTGGCCAACACGGCGGTAGCGGCCCTTTTTGCCCAGGACTATGAAAAAGCCGGGGAGTTAATGGAGGCAGACCTCTTCCATGAGCGCTACAGAAGCAAATTGGTGCCGGAACTGGAGATCATCCGCAATGTCGGCCATGAGCATGGGGCGGTAGCGACCTACCTGTCAGGAGCCGGCCCGACCATTATGAGCCTGGTTGACCCCCAGCATATCAGCGACTTTGTCGGCGCGGTCAGAGAGGCGGGCTTAAAGGATGAAATCCGCCGGCTGGAAGTTGCCCCGCGGGGGGCTTTTTGGCAGAAATAAGGAAGAAAAGGGCGGGCTGGACAGGAAAAGGAAGTTTTTGAGCAAAAATCTTGCCAAAAGGCTTGCATTCCTGTTGCATTTCTGTATAATAAATAAATGTCGGTTGACGAAAGTCAGCCGCAGCCCACTTGGGTCGTTAGCTCAGCTGGCAGAGCACCGGACTCTTAATCCGGGTGTCCAGGGTTCGATCCCCTGACGACCCATCGCGCTTCGGCGCTAGTTAAATAAACCCAATTTGGGTCGTTAGCTCAGCTGGCAGAGCACCGGACTCTTAATCCGGGTGTCCAGGGTTCGATCCCCTGACGACCCATCGCGCTTCGGCGTCAATTAAATAAACCCATTTGGGTCGTTAGCTCAGCTGGCAGAGCACCGGACTCTTAATCCGGGTGTCCAGGGTTCGATCCCCTGACGACCCATAGCAAGACATCATGCGTGTGCATGGTGTCTTTTTTGCTTTTAGGCAAATATTTCAAGGCAGTTAAGGCCAGGTAAAATATTACAAATGTTACAAAAAGTGTCTTCTCTGTAATCTCTTCTTAACTGGACCGTTACTTTTTTGCTATGATTTTGAAATTTGACCCTGTTAACATATAGACTGTGAATGACACAAGAGCAGCAAGAAGGAATTTGCCAAAGTAGAAGTAACTTGGCAGACGAGAGCTTGCGACAAACAAAGGAGAATTTTTTTGAACATCAAATCTAACGTACTTAAATCAGTATTTGCTGCAGGCTTGGCTTTGACTGGCGTGGCAGCGATCAGCTTAGGCACGAACGGTCAAGCAGACGCAGCAACCATCGGTGACAGCGTAACGGTTGACTACATTGATGGA
>SFHY01000014.1 GCA_004556255.1 Lactobacillus delbrueckii | reverse complement strand
TTAAAAAATAGCGTTTTTTTCTATTACTTGCGGCAGTTTTCTCATTATTATTAACATAATATAAAGATCATTGCAGCCGACTCAAGTCCTTACGATTTCACCATACCGTTTTTCACGCAACAAAAAATGCCTGGACTTGCGTCCAGGCATTTTATATTTCATTTATTACTAGTTACGTTGTTCAGCTTTTCTCTCAAAGAACTTAACGATTTCGACGATCACGATCATCAAAACGCCCATCCCCAGAACAGTCAGCCATTGGTCCAGGTGCAATTCTGAAACTGAGAAGACCTTAGTCAAGAATGGCAGTTCAACTGCCGCCATAATCAAGGCTGACAGAACAATCGCGCCATTAAACCACTTGTTGGCAAAAGTGCTCTTTTGGAAGATTGACTGCTTCACGTACTTGGAGTTAATCGCGTGGAAGAGTTGGATCAAGCCCAAAGTCAAGAAGGCCATGGTCAAGGCGTCCTCATGTGGGTTAGTCCCCTGCGGCAAAACGTGGAGACCTAAACCATAAGCGGCCAAGACCAGAACACCTTCCAGGATCCCCTGGTAGATGATTGAGCTGGCCACGCCACCTGAGAAGAAGTTGGAATTCTTCCCCCGCGGCTTCTTATTCATGATCCCCTTTTCAATCGGTTCAACACCCAAGGCAATCGCTGGCAGGGTGTCAGTTACCAAGTTGATCCACAAAAGCTGCACTGGCTTCAAAACATCCCAGCCCAGCAAAGTCATCAAGAAGACCGTCAATACTTCGCCGACGTTGCAGCTCATCAAATAGAGAATCGCCTTCTGAATGTTGGCGAAAACCTTCCGCCCTTGCTTGACCGCTTCCACGATCGTCGCGAAGTTGTCGTCAGCCAGAACCATGTCGGCCGCGCCCTTGGAGACTTCCGTACCGGTAATCCCCATGCCGACCCCGATGTCGGCCTGCTTCAGACTCGGCGCGTCGTTGACCCCGTCACCGGTCATAGCCACGATCTTGCCATTTGCCTGCCAGGCCTTCACGATTCTAACCTTGTGTTCTGGTGAAACCCGGGCATAAACGCTGTAGTCACCGACATGCTTGGTGAAGTAGTCGTCGCTCAGCTTGTCCAATTGCGCCCCGGTAATCACGGCATCGTCCCGGCCCTTTTCAACCAGGCCCAGCCGTTCGGCAATCGCCTGCGCCGTAACTTGGTGGTCACCAGTAATCATGATCGTTCTGATCCCGGCCCGGTGAGCTTCCGCGATCGCGTCCTTGGCTTCCGGCCGCTCAGGGTCGATCATGCCGACCAAACCGGCAAAGATCAGATCTTGTTCAACATTGTCAGTCGTCGGGTCAGCGTATGGCTCAGCAACAACCTTGTAAGCCATCGCCAAAACCCGGAGGGCTTGCTTGGCCATTTCATTGTTGCTTGCCAAAATGGCCTTCTTTTGTTCAGGGCTGATTTCGCTAAGCTCGCCGTTGATGTTGACATACTTGACTCTTTCCAAAAGCATGTCCGGCGCGCCCTTGACGGCAACCATAAACTGGCCGTCATACTTGTTGACCGTACTCATCAACTTCCGGTCAGAGTCAAATGGTACTTCCTGTACCCGTGGGTGTTCTGCCAAAAAGTCGTTAACTGGCAGATCCTTGTGGAAACCGAATTGCACCAGGGCAGTTTCAGTCGGGTCACCCAAGAGCTCCCCGCCGTCCTGAATCTTGGTGTCATTGGCCAAAAGCATGGTAATCAAGGCCTGGTTGGTCAAGTCGATGTCATCACTGGCGTCATGCAGGATCCCGTCGTAGTAGACCTTTTCCACCGTCATCCGGTTCTGGGTCAAGGTACCAGTCTTGTCAGAAGCAATGATGTCCGTTGCCCCCAAGGTTTCAACGGCTGGCAGCTTTCTGACTATGGCCTTGTGGTCAGCCATGGTCTGGGTACCCAGGGCCAAAATGATCGTCACGATCGCCGGCAACCCTTCTGGAATAGCGGCAACCGCCAGGGAAACCGCCGTCAAGAACATGTCGATCAGCAAAGCATTCATCGGTTCATGCTGCGGGTTCCGGATAACCCCGATAATGAAGACGACCACACAGATGGCCAGGATCATGTAAGTCAAGGTCTTGCCCAGCTGGTTCAAGTTCTGCTTAAGAGGAGTATCAGTTTCATCAGCTTCGTTCAGCATCTTGGCGATGTTGCCGACTTCCGTGTTCATCCCCGTAGCGACAACCACACCTTCCCCGCGCCCATAGGTCACGTTGGTGCTGGAGTAAGCCATGTTGATCCGGTCACCCAGGGCAATGTCATCCCCTTGCAGGGTTTCATTACTCTTTTCCACCGGAACTGATTCCCCGGTCAAGGCCGCTTCTTCAATCTTCAAGCTTTCCACTACCAAAAGTCGCAGGTCGGCCGGAACCACGTCACCGGCTTCCAGCAAGACCACGTCACCTGGCACGATATCCGTTGACGGAACTTCAACTACCGCTCCGTCCCGGCGCACCTTGGCGCTTGGCGTGGACATGTCCTTCAAGGCTTCAATCGCTGCTTCTGAGCGAGCTTCCTGGATCACGCCCAGGACCGCGTTCAAAAGCACGACTACTAAAATAATCCCCGCGTCTGTCCATTCCTGGGCAACTACCCCGGACAAAACAGCGGCAACCAGCAGGACGATGATCATCAAGTCCTTGAACTGGTCCATGAAGCGGGCAAACATTGAACGTTTCTTCTTGCCGGCCAAAGCGTTCGGGCCGTATTGGTCCAACCGCTTCTTGGCTTCAGCCGAACTGATCCCGTGGTTGGCGTCCGAGTCAAACTCGGCTAAAGTGCCCGGGATGTCCTGGCTGTAATACTTCTTAGCCACAGTATTTTCCTCCTTCAAAAAAGAAAAGAGACTTACGTGCCCCTTAACAAAAGCACATAAGTCTCACTAATTAAGACAAGCCCAGGAAACCAACACGGCTCCCGGCTGTTGGGCTTGTCGCAAGCTATGCTTGCCGTTACTCCCTTATGACATGATTAATATAGCAAAAATTGGCACTTGAAACAAGTTTTTTACCAAATCTACCCCTATTTTTTGTAATAATCATCAAAAATCGTGACCGGCAAGTGACGCTTGTGCTCGCTCTTGGTCCACAATTCTTCGATTCTTTCCGCTGCCTTGTCGCTGACTTCCCGGCCTTCCAGGTAGTCATCGATTTCCTCGTAGGTCACGCCCAAGGCAACTTCATCTGGCAAGGACGGCTTTTCTTCTTCCAGGTCGGCCGTCGGTGCCTTCAAATAAAGGTGTTCCGGGCAGCCCAAGGCAGCCAGGAGCTGCTTGCCCTGCCGCTTGTCCAAACGGAAGAGCGGGGTCAGGTCAGCCGCGCCATCGCCGTACTTGGTGTAGAAGCCAGAGAAGTTTTCGGCCGCGTGGTCAGTCCCCACAACCGCGCCCTGGTTGGCCCCGGCAATGGCATACTGCATGACCATTCTTTGCCGGGCCTTGATGTTGCCCTTATTAAAGTCGGTCATTTCCACGCCCGTTTCCTTCAAGGTCGCCACCATGGCGTCAGTGGCTGGCTTGATGTTTTCGATCAAGTCCACGTCCGGCTTGATGAAGGCTACCGCGTCAGCGGCATCAGCGGCATCGGCCTGGACGCCGTATGGCAGGCGGACGGCGATGAACTTGTAGCTGTCATCGCCAGTTTCTTCCCGCATTTCGGAAATTGCCATTTGAGTCAGCTTCCCGGTCAGGGTTGAGTCCTGGCCCCCGGAAATCCCCAAAACATATGACTTCAAGAAGGGGTTAGCCTTCAAGTAACCTTTTAAGAAGTCAACCGTCTTGCGGATTTCTTCCTGGGGATCGATTTCCGGCAAAACGTGCTCATATTCGACAATTTTCTTTTGCAACTCTCTCATTTGCTGCCTCGCAATCTTCTACTTTGTTTTTTCTACCTTTAATTATACTCAAAAAATGCAGTCCCTGTTTTCAGAAATGTATTTTCACGAGATTCTTTAAAAAATTAGCGTCTGAAGAGCTGGTAGTAAATTTTCGCAGCTTTTTGACTGTGGATATGTAATTTCAAAAAGGTGACCAGGTCGTGCTTCCAGGAATTTTTTCCTTCCAGCCAGGTCCCGGTAAAAAGGTGAATGGACCGGGACTGCGGGGAAGGGTTGCAGAGGATCCCGTCTGGATAAACATGGATTCCTTCCTTTAATACCTGTTCTTGGTTGCCAGTCTTAAGGCCATACTTTTCTTTGAGAATTTCCGTGACGGACAGGGAGTTGACCCCGGCCAGCTGGTCCTTTTGGTCAAAAGCAAAATCCAGGTCGTCATAGTAGTGCAGGATGTCGGCCATAAAAGGATGCCCCTTCTCTGCCGCGATAATGGCCGCTGACAGGTAGTCATTGTTTTCAAAGCCGATAAAGGCCCGGTCATTTAGCAAGTCAGAAAAATCTTTTAAGACCATGACATCGGTGTCCAGGTAAATCCCGCCCATTTCATAGAGGGCCTTGGCCCGGACATAGTCGGAAACGAAGGCCCACTTCTTGGCCTGATAGGCCTGCTTGACATATTTATTGGCATTTAGGTCCAGCTTGTCTTCATTCCATTCGATGATTTCATAGTCCGGCAGGCGCTTTCGCCAAGAGGCCAGACAGGTCTGGATGGTCTTGGACTTGGGATTGCCGCCCACCCAGACATAGTGGATAATTTTAGGAATCATGCTCTTCCTCCTTGCAGGCAGGCCTGGTAGCCGGCCAGAACGTCAGCCAGTTGCCGGTCCAGGGAAAAGTGCTGGCGGGCATAGGCTTTTTCCGCTTGGGCAATTGCTGCTCGTTCTTCTTTTGGCAAAGCGGCGATTGCCTTTAACTGGCCAGCCATGGCTTTTTCCTCTTTGACCGGCACGACCCAGCCCTTGCCTTGTGGAATCAGTTCCCTGGCTCCGCCCACGTCAGTTGCCAAAAGCGGGAGCAGGTTGTCGGCTGCTTCCAGCAAGACCAGGGGGAAGCTTTCTGAGTAAGAAGACAAGACGGCCAGGTCCATTTTCCGGTAGAGCTGCCTTAATTCTTCTTGGGTCAAAAAGCCGGTAAAAGTTACTTGGTCGGTTAAGACCAAATCCTGGCAGAGTTTTTTCAAGTCCGCTTCCTGGCTGCCGCTGCCGGCAATATAGAGGTGGGCTTGCGGCAAATTGGCTGCTTTAAATGCTTTGAGCAAAAGATCTTGCCCCTTGACCTTTTCCAGGCGGCCAACATTGATGATGTTGAAGCCGGCGTGGTCTTCCTTGCCTGCTATATTTCGATTATCCCTAAAGCTAATCCCGTTGTAGATAACGTGCATCCGGCCGGGCTTTACTCCGTAATTCAGCAGGATTTTTTCAAAACGGGGAGTGATGGCAAAGACCCCGTCGGCCTGCTTGATTGCCCGCAGGTTCAGCTGGGTAAAAATCTTCCCCGCGATTCCCCGTCCTTCAAAGTCGATCGCGGGATCCGAGTGGACCGTGATCAACCAGGGGCAAGGCAAGGATGACTTGATCAAGCTGACGAAAAGGTTGGCCCGGGCCCCATGGCTGTGGACCAGGTCGTAATGTCCATCCTTGATTGTCTTTTTCAGCCGCTTGAGCAGGGCCAGGTCGTAGCGGCTGGACCCGCCCAAAACGATAGTCTTGATCCCCTTCTCCCGGGCAGCCTGGGCAACCGGTCCTTCCGCGAAGGTCAAGAGGTCAAAGCCCTGCCCCACCTTTTTGGCCTGGGAGAGCAGGTTCACGATATGAGTCAGCCCGCCCCCGCTTTCCAGGCCGGCGTTGATGTGCAGTACTTTCATTATTGCTGGTCCTGCTTCTTGCTCTTTTTAACTTCCACGACGAATTTGGGCAAAACCATCATCCGGCCGATCCGGCTTGGTTCCTTCAAGAGCCGGTAGAACCATTCCAGGTGGGCATCCTGGAATACCTTTGGTGCCCGTTTGACGGCGCCAGCGAAGACGTCAAAGCTGCCGCCCACCCCCATCATGCTGGCCGGCAAGTTTTGCTTGCGCAAGATGGCCAGGAGCTTCTCCTGCTTGGGAAAGCCCAGGGCCGCGAAGACCAGGTCGGGCTTGCTTTGGGCGATCCGGCTGGCAATTTCCGGCAGGGCGTCTTTAGAGTAGCCGTCCTCAGCGCCAACTAAGTCGATGCCTGGGTAGTCCTTGGCGATTTTTTCCTTAACGGCAGCGATCACAGCTGGCTTGGCCCCAATCAGGTAGACCCGCAAGTGGTCTTCATTGGCGATTTGCAGGTACCAGCAGAAGAGGTCGTAGCCGGTTACTCTCTCCGGCAGCTTCAGCCCCAGCATCTTGGCACCCTTGATGATGCCTATCCCGTCAGCCGTCACGTAGTCAGCCACATTATTGATGATTTCCCGGTATTCCGGGTCTTCCTTGGCGGCCATGACGATTTCCGGGTTGGCCGTGACCACCAGGGTGGATTCTTTTTTCCGCAAGCGGTCCAAAAAGCGGGCTTCAAATTCCGCCAGGCTGTACTTGTCGAAGCCAACGCCCAAAATGTTGATTTTTACCATGCTTACACGCTTTCTATGTTTATTTTTGCTGATTTCTTCCTTATTAATGGCTATTTTTTCAAGCGCTTTTTGACGATCGTGACCAAGTCTTCATTCAAGTCAAACTTCAAGAGCCAGAGGATGACCAGGTAAATGGCCATGATGGCCAGGGACTTGACCGTCATGTTGATAAAAGCACTTGGAATCTGCCAAGGCCACAGCATCCCTGCCGCCAAGCTGATCCCCATGGCCAAAAAGCACTTGGGCACGTCGCTGAAAGTTTCCTTGAAGTCATAACCATCCCGCACGATCCAGCAACGGAGAAAGAGAACGACAGCTTCGGTCAAGAGGATCGCCACCATGGCCCCCGCTGCCCCGAAAGGCCGGTCCAAAAAGTAGCTGAAGACAAGCTCCAGGACCGCCCCGATCGTAACCGGAATGGCATAGTCCTTATCCCGCTTGTTGGCCAGGGCAAACTGGTTGGCGAAGACCCCGCCCATGGGGATCAAAATGATGGTCAAGGTAAAGAAGAACATCAAGGGGGTCATCGGGATATATTTTTTCCCGAAGAAAAAGGGCACGAATTCCTTGGTATTGGCCATGACCACCACGGCAAACATGGTTCCCAGCATGGTCGTGGCTTCCAGGGACTTCTTCAAGACCTTCTTCTGGGTTTCCTTCCCCTGGACCGCCATCTGCGGCATGATTACCAGGGAAATACTGGTGATAACCCCCAGGATCATGTTGGAAATCCGTTGGGAGTTGTCATAGTAAGAGACCTGGGCCGTATTTTGGAAGAGGCCCAAAAGAGGCTTGTCCAAGGAAGTGTAAATCTGGGTCGCGATCTGGGGAATCATCAAGGTCATGATGGCCCGGCGGGTTTCCGCGAAATGGTAGAAATGCTTGACTGGCCGGCCGACATATTTGCCGATGCTGAACCAGAAGACAAAGGAACCCAGCATGGTGGACACGGACATGATCAGGAAATACTTCCACAGGTCAGCCGGACTTTTGATCAAAAGCAAGATAAAAACCACGCTGACGATCTTGACGATGGTGTTTCTTAAGACTACCCGGCCAAAATCAGCCAGGCCCTGGAAGAACCAGGAGATGTCAAACTGGGCAGAAATCAAGTATGGCAGCATCAGCAGGAAGTAGTTCCAGTAGCGGACCTTGAGGACCAGGCAGGTCAAGACAGTCAAGGCGATGGTTACCAAGCCGCCAATGAACTGGAAGTACCACAGGCCCCAGAAGGCCTCGGTCAGTTCCCCGCTCTTGCTTTTGGCCCGGGCTTTAGAAATGCTTCTGACCCCGATATTGGATAAAGACAGGATGCAGAAGATCATCAGAAACTGGACCGTGTTGTTGACGCTGGAATAGATCCCGTAGGTCGTCGGGCCCAGGACTCTGGACAGGTAAGGAACCGTGATCAAGGGCACCAGGACCAGGAAGACCTGGTAGACCGCGTTATAGAAGATGTTCAGAAAAGTTTTTTTCAAGGATCAGACCCCGCTTAAATAATCAAAAATTGTCTGGCAGGCCTGGCCATGGTCGGCCTGGTCGCTCAGCTCCAGCCACTTTTTCCGTTCAAGGCCATACCTGTCTTTTTCGCCCAGCTGCTTGACCAGGTCTGCCTGGCTGGCCACGCAGGGACCAGGGACGATTTTTTCATAAGGCCCCAGCAAAAAGCCCCGGGTCTTTTCATACTGGGCCAGGTAGTTGGTAATGAAAATCAGCGGCTTGTCCAAGTGGAGGTAGTCAAAGTAGATCGAGGAGAAGTCGGTCATGAGGAAGTCGGTGGCTCCCAGGATTTCGTAGAGGTCCAGCTTTTTCGCCAAAAGGTCGGAATTGTTCAAAAAGGCCACATGCTTGGCTTCCAAGTGGAAGTCGCTGAAGAGCTTCATTTCCCAAGGGTGAAGCTTGACCAGGAGGTACTGCTTTCTAGCAGCCAGGGCCTGGTCTAAAGCGGCCAGGTCGAAGTCGCTGAAGGCAAAAAAGTTCCCTTCTTTAATCCGCTCCATCACTTCCGGCTCTTCCAATTCATAGCGGAAAGTCGGCACATAGATCCCTACTTGGGCCTCCGGGTCCTGGCAGGAGAAAAAGTCAGCCAAGAGCTGGTTCTTCTGATAAGGAGACTTGAGCAAGGAATCGATTCTGGGGAAACCCAGCTGGACATAGCGGGGACCTTCAATCCCCATGCAGGCGCTCATCAAGCTTTCATAGAGTTCCGAACTGGAGGTGACCAGGTCGACCGTCTTGTGCCAGAGCTTTTCGTTTCTCTGGTTGTCCCGGCGCTGGGTATTGTTGGCCATGGTCCCCATCCGCTTGAGGGGAATCCCGTGCCAGAGGGCCAGGTTGACCTGGCTTTTCCGGACCTTGAAGGGCTGGTGGGTGGTCAAGACGTACTTGGCCCGGCCGATTTTTTGCCAGTCTGACCAGGGCAGGTGGGAAGAAGGCCAGGGCTCGATCAAGTAGGCCGTGACTTCCGGGTGCTCGCGGCGCAAGTATTTATAAAAGAGGTAGCCATTGGACCCCGACCGGCCGGCCCCGTTCAAAATCACGTATGTGTTGGGGTCTTCTTTTTGCCAGCGGGCCAAAAATTTCATGACTGCCAGATATAGGCGGAATAGTATGCTTTTCATAGTGCCTCGTTAATCATTAGCTAATAGTATCAAGTCCATTTTAGCAAATTCGCCCCCTGTCGCCAAAAGCAAGTTCCATCTTTTGTCCTTTTTTAAAGGAAGCAAAAAGAGGCAGGTTTTATCCTGTCTCTTTGTCATTTTCATCTTTAGCTAGTCAGCTGGCTATTTGCTGAAAGTAAATTCGAAGCGCTCGCCCACGTATGAAGCCCGCGTGTATTCAAAGAGCCGGCCATCAGCCAGCTTGGTGACCTGCCGGCGGGTGATCAAGGCTTCCCCGCGGCGGCAGTTGAGCAGGCGGGCCTCCTGTTCATTGGCGACAGCGGCAGAGATGTACTCAGTTGCATCCCCGATCTGGTAGCCCCCTTGCTTCTCCAAGGTCTGGTAGAGGTGGCTTGACACGTCATCTTTGGCAAAAGGCGCGATTAGGTCTTCCGGCACCGTCACGATTTCGTGGCAGATCGGCACCTGGTCGGCATAGCGGATCCGCTCCATGCGCAGGACCTTGTCGCTGCCTTCCAGGGCCAGGCGTTCTTTTTCCGACAGGGATGGCTGGGTGATCTTGTAGGAAACCAGCTTGCTGGACGGAGTCTGCCCGTTGGCTCGGGTAATTTCGGTAAAGGACATGATCCCGGACATCTTCTCCTGGACCTTCTGGCTGGCCACGTAGGTCCCGCTGCCCAGCCGCCTTTCCAGAATCCCTTCTTCTTCCAGGGTTTTGATGGCCTGGCGCAGGGTCATCCGCGACACCTTGAACTGCTCAGCCAGCTGCCGCTCAGCTGGAATCCGGTCCCCCACCTGGTAGACATGGTTTTCAATGTCCCGGCGCAGCTGATTGTGAATTTTGATGTACATTGGTTCTTGCATCGGTCTTTCCCCCCACAGAATCATCAAGCTTGGATCTTAATTAAATTCTATAGCAAAAGGCGGCCTTTAGACAAGTTTACATTTTATTCCCGTCAATTTTACCTTGCCCTGGCCAGTCTGCTTGACCAGCAGCTGGTCCTGGTCGCTCTCCAAAACATTGCCTAAGATTCCGGCTTTGTCAGCCAGGCGCAAGTGGCTGCCAGCCACGTTTAAGAGGGCATCCTGCAGGCGGATCTGGCTTGCATCCCTTAAACTAAGCCAAGTGCCTTCGCTGCAGGAAAAGTGCGGCCGGCAAAAAACAGCCTTGCCCTGGCCCATGATTTCTCCTACTTCCAAGTGACAGTTGGTTAAGTTGCTGCTCCCGCTGACCTGCTTGAATTGCTTAAAAGTGCAGTTTTGGAAAGCGGCTGAATTAGCTTTTTCCAAAAGAGCCGTCCCCGGCAAGTCGCAGTTCAAAAGGTCGGCCTGGCCATTTTTCAGAGTTAAAGACAGGGCAGACTCAGTGAAGTAAAGGTCGTTCCCTTCGCTCAAGCTGGTCACCTGGTCAAAAGCCGTCTGGTCAAAGTGCCCTTCATAAGCCGAACTTTCCTCCAGGACAAAATCCCCCTTGATCTGGGACTGGCTGATGGCTAATGAGCCAAAGCCCTTGCCAGTAAAAGCAGCTGGAGTTGCCGCGATTTCACTGGAAGAAATCTGGACATGCTGCTCTTCTCCGCCAACCAGGCGGATTCCCCCTTTGACCTGGCAGGAGTAAAGTTCCAGCCAGACCGGTCCCTGGGTCATGAGAGCCGTGTCTGCTGCTTCCAGCCGGCAGCCGCGCAGGGTCAGGTAAGGAGCATTTTCTCCTTCATAGACTTTGACCAGGGCTCCAGCAATTGCGGTAGTCTTGACGGCCAGGTTTTCCAGGGTTAAGTAGCGGCCATCCAGGATGACCGTGCCAACCAGGACCGTCATATCCGCTGCTGTCCCCGTCCCCTTGATCACGATATTCTTCAGCTTTTGCCCAAAAGGAATTTCATAAAAGCCGGGAGCCAGCATGAGCACGTCATCATCTTCCAGCTGGTCTAAAGCCTGGTCCCAGGACAAGTCCCGGGGGTCCTGGCTTACTTTGATTAAGCGCATGGTCTGGCTCCTTTCTATTCCTTCCGTTCAGTCCACTTGATCCCCATCAAAGAGATGTTTTCCGGATGCTCACACTTGATTTCCAGTGGCGCCCCCTGGTAGTAAAGGGCATTGGCCACTAAGCGGGCATCATTGTCGACCAGAACCGGCCAGTTTTGCGGGTCAAATTGCAGGTTCCGCCCCTTCAGTACCGCCTGGTCGACCAGGAATATAAAGTAAGGGTAGTCGCCGTTGCCGGAAAAAGTTACCAGGCTCCCGTCCATGAAGCTTTTACCTTCCAGGCTGGCCGCGGCCGCGATCTGGACATTGGATAAAAAGCTCTGGCTCTCCCCCCGGGCCTGGAAACTGTAGAGCTGGCTGTTCTGCATTAGCAAGTGGCAGTGGTCTTCGATGGCCAATTGACTGGGCATTTGACTCTCCAGGATGTTCAGCCAGCATTCGCTCCGGGCATAAAGGCTGTAGTCCCGGTTAAGAAAACGGCAGGCGTAGACATTGACCCAGCTCTTGCCACCTAAGTTAAGGTTGCCGATGGCGGAGTTATTGATGTTTAATTCGATGTTGCTGGAATCAAAGCTGTTGACCGTCCCCCGGATCTCAGAATTATTGATGATGGCCGTCCCGGTCCCTTCCAAAGAGATAGTGCCGAATTTTTCTGATCCATAGTCCAGCAGGCAGTCCGCCATTTCCAGGCGGAAATTGGCTTTGTCGAAAAAGGACAGGGTCCCGTTGAGCAGGCGGCAGGAGTACATTTCCACCGTGTCCTGGCCGTTGACGGAAATCGTGGTCGTCTTGCTGCCGGTCCCGGTCAAGACGCAGCCGCGCAGGATCAGGTAGCTGTTGGTCTCTTCCGGCAAATCCAGGGTGTTTACGTCCCCGTAAGGTTCCAGGGTCAAGTTTTCAAAAACCACCCGGGAGCTGTTTTCGCTGATGGAGAAAAAGCTGCGGATCCGGGTGTCTTCCGGGCTGGCCCCCAGGCCCTTGATGGTCACGTCTTCTAATAGCCGGCCCCGGGGCCAAACGTAATAGCCGGGCTCCAGCAGCAGATAGTCCCCCGGCTCCATGTCGAGCATGGCCCGGGGCCAGGTCACTTCACCGCCGCCGCTGCCAACTTTGATGTATTTGCTCATGTCCGCCTCCTGGTCAAAAAACTAAATACTATTTTACCCGCTATACGGGCAAAATAGTTGAAGAATGCTTCTTTTTTCGCAAAAAAGCCGTCAGTTTCTTCCTTAATTGAAAGAAACTGACGGCTTTTACCGGTTTAAAACTTTTTTACTTAATCTTGACGTCCCAGTAGTAGGCAACAGTCCCGTAAGGAGACAGGCGGAAGCCGGTCACCTTGGACTTAAGCAGGTAGGAAACTCCGGCTTGGTAGAGCGGTGCCGCGAAAGCATCCTTTTGGATCAATTGCTTTTCGGCGGCGATCAAGCTGGCCTGCCGCTTGGCTGGCTGGGTGGCGTAAGTACTCTTTGCCTGGTTGATTTCCTTCCAGAAAGTGCTGTTCTTGTAGTCACTTTCCAGGTTGAAGAGGCCACCGATGGTCAAGTAGTCGATCGGATCCTGGAAGCTTGGCTGCCAAGTCCCGTAAACCATGTCAAAGTTGTGCTTGGTCGTGTCAGCCAGGCGGGACTTCAGCGGAATTGACCGCAATTTAACAGTCAAGCCCGGCAGGTTCTTCATCAAGTTGCTCTGCAGGTATTCGCCTACCCGCTTGGAAGCGTCCATGTCACTGGTCAGCAGTTCGATGGTGATCTTGGACTCGCCCAGCTGCTTTTTAGCCAAAGCCCATTCCTTTTGGGACTGCTTCAGATTGTAGGTCATCAGCTTGCCGGCACTGGTTCGGTAGTCCTTGCCGTTTTCATCATAGATGAAGTCGCTGGCTACGAAACCTTGAGCCGCCTTGCCTGAATGCAGGACCGTCTTCACCAATTCCTGCTTGTTCACGCCCAGGCTGATTGCCCGGCGGACGTGGACATTGCCAGTGGTCTTGCGCTTCAAGTTAAAGACCATGTAGCCGTTGGTCGGCGTGGTCTTCGTGTGGTAGTCGGCATTCTTTTCATACTGTTTGACGTAGTCAGCATCAACTGGCGCGTAGTCCAGCTGCCCGCCCTTGTAGAGGTTGAGGCCGGTAGATGTGGTCTTGATGACCTGGACCTTGACCGCGCTCAAGCTGACTGACTTGGCATTCCAGTAAGTCTTGTTCTTCTTCAAAGTCCACTTGAGGTTGGACCCGGTCCATTGGCTGACAGTAAATGGCCCGTTGTAAACCAGCTTGCTGGAGCTGGTCCCATAGCTGGACCCGTACTTTTTGACGATCTTCGTATCCTGCGGGTAAAATTGGGCCCCGGTCAAGAGGTCCGGCAGATACTGGATCGGATTTTCCAAGGTGATCTGTAGCTTGTACTTGCCCAAGGCCTTGATGCCCAGGCTGGACACCTTCTTCTTGCCGGCCACGATGTCCGTCCCGTTCTTGATCACCTGGTAGCTGTCGCTGTCCAGGGAATCGTTCTTCGGGTCAACCGTCCGCCGCCAGGCAGTAACGTAGTCCTGGGCCGTTACCGGATCCCCGTTGGACCACTTGGCGTTTTTTCTAAGGGTAAAGGTGTAAACCTTCTGGTCCTTGGACTTGGTCACCTTGACCGCCCCGGCCAGCTTGGCCTGTCCCTTTTTATCAAAGCGGTAGAGCCCTTCCATGGAGTTCTGCAGGGTTTCAGAGCTGACGGTGTCCCCGTACTTGCTGGAGTCCAGAGTGCTGATTTCCCCGGTTACGGCTGTCTTCATCACCTGCTTGGAGCTGGAAGCCTCCTTGTTTTGCCCGCAAGCTGCCAAAAGCGCGGCCGTTGCCAAAAGTGTTACTGAAGCAATCCTCTTCTTATGCATCGTTTATCTCCCGAGATTTTACTTAATCTATCCAATCCAATCTAATCTTACTTGCATTTATACTTCTTGAACTTACTAAAAGTAACCAACAACTTAGTTTTTAGTATAGCAAGTAATACTAAAAATGTACATCATTACTTATGAAAGAAAGACATTT
This sequence comes from Lactobacillus delbrueckii, assembly GCA_004556255.1. Lineage (GTDB taxonomy): Bacteria > Bacillota > Bacilli > Lactobacillales > Lactobacillaceae > Lactobacillus > Lactobacillus delbrueckii_B. The sequence goes on along the minus strand of SFHY01000014.1, from coordinate 2,733 downwards.
TCTTTTAAAATTAATTTTCTCATCTATTTTTAAGAGCTTCTTCTGGCCAAAAACTGTTTTCTCTTGCTTGGGGCAAAAAAAGAGCTCCTGACTAAGTCAGAGGCTCTTCTTTCGGGTTGGGTGTTCTTTAGAACAATTGCGTTAGCTGGATTCGAACCAGCGCATGACGGTACCAAAAACCGTTGCCTTACCACTTGGCTATAACGCAATCAATGGAGGAAAGTGGATTCGAACCACCGAACTCAGAGAGAGCGGTTTTACAGACCGCCGCGTTTAGCCACTTCGCTATTCCTCCGTTGAAGTACTCTATTATATTAACGAAAAAACAGGGCAAGTGCAAGGTTTTTTGGCAATTTTTTTACTTTTTAGCTTAAACTTCCAAGCGCAGGTCCTCTGCCTGGGCAAAGCTCAAGCGGTCGATGAAGAGCCAGCGCATGAAGAAGCCCAAGGCAACCGGGTAAACGACGTAGAGAACCGTCAACAGGATGATGCTCCCCCAGCCTGGCGTCATCTTGGCGTAAGCCGCCAGGGGCCCGATCAAGCCGCTGAAGCCAAAGCCAGCGGAATTCGGTGTCCCCTGCAGGTTGAAGATGGCGGCCAGAAGACCGGACAAAGCAGATGAAAGCAGGACCGGGACAAAAAGCTTCGGCTTTTCCAGCATGTTGGCCATCTGGATCTTTGGCGTCCCGATGAAGTGGGCCAAGGTGGTCCCCATCCCGTTAACGCTGTAGCTCATGATCCCCAAAGTGTAGGCCGCCCCGGTGATGCCCAGGTTGGCGGCCCCGGAAGCAACCCCAGTCAAGCCGATCGCCACCGCGATCCCGACTGAAGAAATCGGCGACACGATCATGGCCGCGAAGGACATCCCGATCAAGACACCCATCAAGAGCGGCTGCAGCTTGGTGAAGGCCATGACGATCATGCCGATAAAAGTGGTCACAGTCTTAACGTATGGCAAGATCAAAAGGCCGACTCCGCCGCCAACGACCAAGACGATGATTGGCAAGAGAATGGTCGTGTAGGAACCAAGCTTGTTGCCAATCAATTTTATCAAGAGGATGGCCAGGGTGATCGTCAAGCCGATGTTGATAACGTCACCAGTCCCGGCGACCATGATCAAGCCGTTTTTAAAAGTAATCGCGCCAGACCCGATCATGGCCGCGGCGGCGACCGAACACATCTGGATCATGTTCATCTGGAAGAGGTAGGCCGCGCAGAAGCCGGCCATGGCCGCCAGCAGGCTCTGGGTAAAAGTAGTGATGTTGATGACCGTCTGGGCAAAAGCCGGGGCCACACCCAAGAGGGCCTTCATCAGCTGGCCTAGAATCGCGGCCGGCACCAGGGCAGCAATAACCCCGAGTCCGATCCCGTTTAAAATGTTCAGCGTGCCTTGCTTAAGGCCGTTTGTTTCTTTACTTTCCGTCATTCTTATTTTCCTCGACAAATTTCTTGATTCTGCTTACGCCTTCTTTAATTTCGTCCAGTGCCGTCGCGTAGGAGAAGCGGAGCCAGCCCTGCCCGCCCTTGGCGAACCAGGAACCAGCGCAAACCCCGACATGAGCCTGGTCAGCCAGCTCATAAACGAATTCCGTGTCTTTTTGGTTAAGGCCGGCTGGAATCTTGGCCCAGATATAGAAGGCCCCCTGCGGCTTGATCACTTCAAAGCCGGTTTCCGTCAAAGCCTGGTAGAGGTAGTCCCGGCGCTCCTTGAAGGCTGCCTTCATTTCCCGGGCATCCCTGTCCCCGTTTTTAAAAGCTTCTTCAGCCGCGTCCTGCATTGGGGTCGGTTCAGTCGTGGTGATGAACTGGTGGACCTTGGCCAGCTGGTCCGTGATTTCCTGGGGAGCCGCCATGATCCCGATCCGGTAGCCGGTCATGGCCCAGGACTTGGAGACCCCGTTTAAAACGATAGCCTGGTTTCTGAGGGACTTGGCCATTGAGGCGTGCTCTTGCTCGTAGTTTAGTTCACTGTAGATTTCGTCGCAGAGGACAAAAGTTGGCCGGTCCTTGATCACTGCCGCCAAAGCATCCAGTTCTTCCTGGCTGTACATGACCCCGGTCGGGTTGGTCGGGTAGTTCATGACCAGAATCCGGAGGCGGTCGCCATATTCGTCAACGGCTGCCTGCAGCTGGTCTGGCGTTAATTTGAAGCCGGTCTGGGAAGTGTCGATCTGGACAACTTCAGCTTTTTCCAAGGCCGCGTCAGCAATATATAAAGGAAAGATCGGAGTTGGCAGAACCATCACGTCGCCTGGGTTGATGATGGCGGACATGACCGTGTAGATGGCTTCCGTTGCCCCGTTGGTGGCGATGATTTCGCTTGGCTTATAGTGCATGTCGTAATGCCGGGCCAGGAAGTCTGCCGCGGCTTTTCTGAGGCCTGGCGTCCCGTTTGAAGGAGCGTAGTGGGAGTGGTTATCCACGATCCCCTTGATGGCAGCCGTCTTGATATGGTCCGGGGTATTGAAGTCCGGCTCGCCAACCGTGAACTTGACGATGTCCGGGTACTGGCTCGTATACTTGGCAAAATTCAGAATAGCTGAAGACTTTACTTCCGCTACCCCCTGCTTAAAGTGCTTAGTTAAATCAACCATGGTGTCCTCCTTGGCTACCGTAAAAAAAATCGCGGATCAGATGATCCACGATTACCAAAGTCTGCTAATGCGCGTGTTCTTGAATCCGCCGGATCCTGATTCCTGCCGTTTCAAAAAATGCTGAGAAAACTCTTATTAT